>JAAWIL010000102.1 GCA_022796315.1 Oscillibacter sp.
CGCAGGCATCCTGACGGATGGCAAGGATTTTTAACGCAGTCAGGGCGGAAAATACGCCGCCAAGACATGCGCGGGGAGATTTTAAACAGGCTCTAAAATCCGTAATCGGCCACGCCCTCCCCCAGAAGCCTCCTTGTATTTTTCCCGGAAATATCGTATGATAGAGGAGAACCCAACCGGCAATCCGAAAAGCCCCCTTCCGGAGGGGCGATCACAGATAGAGGAGGCCATCTCAATGGAAGAGAAAAACATGTTGAAGGTCACCGTGGACGGCGCGGAGCACACCTACCCCCGCGGGACATCCTACCGCCGGATCGCGGCGGATTTTCAGAAGAACAGCCCCTATGACATCCTGCTGGTGAATCGGGACGGGAAGCTCTGCGAGCTCCACAAGGTGCTGGACCGGGACTGCTCCCTGCGCATGGTCACCGCCCGGGAAAAACCCGGCATCCAGACCTATGAGCGCAGCGCCGTCTTCCTGCTGCTCAAGGCCTTCTACGACGTGGCGGGCCGGGAGAACGTGGAGCGCGTCAGTGTGGAGTACTCCCTCAGCAGCGCCCTCTTCCTCCTGGCCAAGGGCAGCTTCACCCTGGACCAGGCCCTGCTGGACCGGGTGGAGGCCCGGATGCGGGAGCTGTCCGCCCAGGCCCTGCCCATTGAGAAGCGGTCCGTCAGCACCGACGACGCCGTGGAACTGTTCCAGAAGGCGGGGCTGTTCCACAAGGCCCAGCTCCTCAGCTTCCGGATCAACTCCCACGTCAACGTCTACTCCCTGGACGGCTTCGTGGACTACTTCTACGGCTACATGGTGCCGGATACCAGCTACATCCGCTGCTTCGGCCTGGAGCTCTTTGAAAACGGCTTCGTTCTCCGCCTGCCCACCCAGAAGGACCCCAACCAGCTGGGGGAGTTCCGGCCCTCCCGCAAGGTCTTCCGGGAGCTCTATGACTCCACCCTCCGCTCCCAGGCCCTGAACGCCTCCAACGTGGCGGAGCTGAACACCATCATCTCCCAGGGCGGCGCCACGCCGCTGATCCTGGCCCATGAGGCCATGATGGAGAAGAAGATCGGCGACATCGCCGCCGAGATCGCCCAGCGGCCAGACGTCCGCTTCATCATGATCGCGGGCCCCTCGTCCTCCGGCAAGACCACCTTCTCCCATCGCCTGTCCACCCAGCTGCGGGCCTGCGGCCTGCGGCCCTACCCCATCGCCACGGACAACTACTTTGTGAACCGGGACAAGACGCCCCGGGACGAGAACGGGAACTACGACTTCGAGGGCCTGGGCGCCATGGACGTGGAGCAGTTCAACTCCGACATGAGCCGCCTGCTGAAGGGGGAGACCGTGGAGCTGCCCACCTTCAACTTCAAGAAGGGCATGCGGGAGTACAACGGCAACTTCCTGCGCCTGAACGAGGGCGATGTGCTGGTCATCGAGGGCATCCACTGCCTCAACGACCAATTCACCCACTCCCTGCCCAAGGAGAGCAAGTACAAGATCTACATCAGCTGCCTGACCACCCTGAACGTGGACGACCACAACCGCATCCCCACCACCGACGTCCGCCTCCTGCGGCGGATCGAGCGGGACGCCCGGACCCGGGGCCACAGCGCCCAGGCCACCATTAAAATGTGGCCCTCCGTCCGCCGGGGGGAGGAGGAGAACATCTTCCCCTTCCAGGACAGCGCGGACACCGTGTTCAACTCCGCCCTGATCTACGAGACGTCCCTCCTCAAGCCCTACGTTCAGCCCATCCTCTTCGGCGTCCCCCGGGACAGCGAGGAGTTCATCGAGGCCAAGCGGCTGCTGAAATTCCTGAACTACTTCCTGCCCATCCCCGCGGACAACATCCCCAAGACCTCCCTCATGCGGGAGTTCATCGGCGGGGGCTGCTATCACGTTTAAGCGCGGGCGCGCACCAGGATAAGGGGCGTTTTTGTGGATACCAATCGGGAAAAGCGGAAAAAACTGGCCTACGTAGCCCGGCGCTACTATCTGGAGGACCAGCGGCAAAGCGACATTGCCCAGGAGCTGGGCGTGTCCCGTCCGCTGGTCAGCCGGATGCTGTCCGAGGCCCGGGAGCTGGGGATCGTGGAGATCACCATTCACGAGCCGGGCGCACAGAGCGCCCGGCTGCTGGAGCTTCTTCAGCACTCCGGCTTCATCCGGGGCGGCGTCCTGGTGGAGGACGGCCCGGACAGCGACGCCACGAACCAGCTCCTCTCCCAGGGCGCCGTGGAGCTGCTGGATCAGCTGGGCAGCCGCCGCCTGGGGGTGGGCTGGGGCCACCTGATCGGCCAGCTGGTGACCTGGCTGGAGAGCCATCCCCAGCCTTTGAGCTCCGTGGAGGACATCTGCCCCCTGGTGGGCAACGCCAGCATCCCCGCCCGGCACTACCAGTCCAACGAAAACGTCCGGCTCATGGCCCGGCAGCTGGGGGCCGTTCCCCACTTCCTCTACCTCCCCGCCCTGCCGGAGAGCCTGGAGGAGCAGCGCCTCCTGTGCTCTGCCGAGGTCTACCGCCAGATCCGCCGGCAGTGGGAGACCCTGGACACCGCCCTGGTCAACCTGGGGGACTACCCCTCCAGCCCCGACTTCGCCTCCCTGGTCCGGTACGGCAGCCTCCTCCAGCAGCAGCGGGCCTGCGGGCGCATGCTGATCTACTACTTCAACGAGGAGGGCACGGTGATCCAGTCAGACCAGGACTTCGCCATCCAGATCCCTCTGGAGACGCTGCGGCGCTGTCCCAATATCATCGGCGTCTGCTCCGCCAACACCAGCGCCAAGGCCCTGGGCGGGGCCCTCAAATCCGGGCTCTTCACCCACATCGTGGCCCGCTCCCATCTGGTCCAGACGCTGCTGGAATCTTAGAGCCTGTATTCACCACCGCTGAACGCCGCCTGACCGGGTCTTTCCCCGCCATACCGGGTCAATGCTTCTTGAACTCCGTCAGGATTCCCGCGGTTCCTTGTCTGGCGGAGAACTCCCTCGCCCATCCGGCATCCCCGGTTCTGAATACAGGTTCTTAAAGAAGCATCCCCTCAACGCTCAGGCGCGTTCGGCGCCTGAGCGTTTTTGTGTAAATTTCATGATTTTTAGAAATCCAACCCGTCATTTTCGGAAAATACGTAAATGGCATTGACTTATGTCACGATTTGTGGTATATTTTGCACAAATGTAACCCCATAAAGGAGGCAGTGACTGATGACAAGAGACGAATTGGCCGCCCGTCTGCAAAGCGCCTGCGCACGGGTGATCGCGGCGGAGCAGGAACTGACGGAGATCGACTCCCGCTTTGGCGACGCCGACCACGGCCTCACCATGACCAAGATCGCCAAAGCCATCTCCTCGGCGGCGGAAGGGGCGGAGGGCGGCATCCAGTCCCTGCTGGACGATGCGGCCATGGCCGTGATGACCCTGAACGGCGGCAGCGCCGTCCCCCTGTGGAACACCTGGCTGGATGGTCTCCAGGAGGAGGCCCCGGCGGGGGACGAGATCGACACGGCGGGCCTGAAGGCCATCTTCGCCAGGGCCCTAGAGGAGCTGGACGGCATGTCCGGGGCCGCGGTGGGCGACAAGACCATGATGGATGCCCTGATCCCCGCCAGTCAGGCCATCGCCGCCTATGGGGGCAGCGATCCGGCGGAGCTCTTCACCGTGGCCGCCAAGGCGGCGGCGGAGGGGGCGGAAAACTCCAAAAACTTCGTCTCCAAGTTCGGCCGGGCCAAAAGCTACGGCGAGAAAACCCTCGGCACCCCGGACGCGGGGGCCATGTCCATGTCCTATTTCTTTCAGGGTCTGGCGCAGACCGGAACCCAACTTTGAGGAGGTCACCCGATGAAAATGAAAAAATTTATCAACGCCCCCGAGACCATCACCGATGAGGAGCTGACCGGCCTGGGCCTGGCCTATCCCGACATTCTGGACGTGGACGGCCACCTGGTCATCAGCCGCGACCTGGCCCATGCCGACCGGGTGACCATCGTCACCTACGGCGGCTCCGGCCACGAGCCCGCCCAGGCGGGTTTTGTGGGCAGGGGAATGCTGGACGTCCAGGCCGTGGGCGACATCTTCGCCGCTCCCAACGGCCAGCTGGTGTTTGACGCCATGAAACTGGCGGACAAGGGCCACGGCGTGCTGCTGCTGACGCTGAACTACGCCGGGGACCAGCTGGCGGGCAAGCAGGCCATGAAGCTGGCCCAGAAGGCGGGGCTGAACGTGCGCCAGGTGGTCACCGGGGAGGAGATCCAGTACGACCCGAACGGAGAGGACAACAAGCGGGGTCTGGCCGGCGCGGTGGCCCTGTACCACATCGCCGCGGCCGCCGCCCGGGAGGGCAGGAGCCTGGACGAGGTGGCCGAGATCGCCCAGCGGTACGCCGCCAGCATGGCCTCTGTCACCGTGAAGTCCACCGACGCCACCCATCCCCAGAACGGCATGTCCTTCGGCGACCTGGGGGAGACGGACCTGATGGAGATCGGCGCGGGCCAGCACGGCGAGGGCGGCGGCGTCCGGGTGCCCATGATGAGCGCCAAGGAGACCGTGGCCGCCGTGGCCGGGGCCCTGTGCAAAAATCTGAACCTGAGCGCCGGAGACAAGGCCTTTGCGATGATCAACGGCTGCGGCGCCACGACGATGATGGAGATGCTGGTGCTGTTTAAGGACACCGTGGAGTATCTGAAGGCCATGGATGTGGAGGTCGTGGCCAGCATGGTGGGCGAGATCCTCACGGTCCAGGAGGCCGGAGGCTTCCAGATGAACATCGCCAAGTGGGACGAGGAGTTCCTCCGCCTGTGGAACACCCCCTGCCACACCCCCGCCTACAGCAAGGAGTAAAGAAGGAGGTCCTGCCATGTCCGCCGAATACATGCACATTGGAATCCCCGTCACCAACCGCAAGCCCAACATGGTCTACAACGAGGGGGCCAAGTTCTGGGTCAGCAATGTGGACGACTACGACTACAAGATTGAGTACCTGAAATTCGAGGAGGGGACGCCCTTCCCCGAGGAGATCCACCGCCACCCCCACGTGGCCTACCTGGTGGATGACCTGGAGAAGTACATCGCCGGCGCCGACAGCGTGATCTGCGGCCCCATGGACGCCAACGACCAGGGCGACCGTCTGGCCTTCGTCTGGAAGGACGGCGCCATTCTGGAGCTCTACTGGCGGCACGGGTAAAGCCGCCGGCCTGATTCCCGCCAACACACTCACCCCACACCAGCCGTGTAAGCAGCGCTTACCGGCGGTGTGGGGTGCAATAATCGGTCAAAAGCGATTTTTCGCCCTCCGGCTTCCCCCGATCCCCTCCGCCGCGACTCCAGTGAAGCGAGTCGCGGTGGAAAGCGAAGAAATTCCCACCAGAGTGCAGTTTTCGGCAAAGCCGGAAACGAAACAGTGGTGGGAATTTCTGAGCTGATTTGACTTCACGGATCTGAACGCACACAGGGCCGCTGACCATACGGCCCCCCGAAGAGGCTCCCATTTGCGGAGCCTCTTCAGCACAGAACAAACAAAAGCAATTTTGTACAATCCAATCCCTGTACTCTGCGGTAAGATGTTGAACGGCAAGAAGCTGCCAATCTTTTTCAAGAGGAGTAATGTGATATGGACCACCTGAGCTTGTTTGAAACCTTCAATACGGAGGGTTGGCTGCACCTTCCGGGCACAACCGTTTCTCTCCGTGAAATTCCGTGGAATCAGCATCCGGCTTTCGACGGCGTAGAGCTGAAGCACCTCGTAACCGCCAAAGAGACCGGAGGGCAGTTCAGCTATCATCTGGTGCGGATTGCTCCCGGCAAGGCCATCGGCAGCCACGTCCACCAAACCCAACTGGAGACCCATGAGATCATTGCCGGAACCGGCACTTGCGCAAGCAATGGCGCCGAATGGATCTACGAGCCCGGCGTCATATCCATCCTGCCGACGGGACTGCCCCACGAGGTAAAGGCGGGGCCTGACGGCCTCTGCTTATTTGCCAAGTTCATCCCGGCGCTTACTTAGAACCTGTATTCATAATCGGGGGATGCCGGATGGACGAGGAGTTTTCTCGTCAGACAAGGAGATTGTCCGCAGCAATCCTGACGGATCGCAGGGAACAGCGACGCAGTATGGCGGGAATAAGACCCCCCAGACGGCGTTCATCGGTTGTGAATACAGGCTCTTAATCAACCAGCAGGGGCGGTGTAGCGTTACACGCCAGTCTATAGTCCTTCGGTGTCAATCCAACCAGTCTTCTGAACTGCCTGATGAAGTGGCTTTGGTCGCAAAAACCCGCGGCCAAGGCCGCTTCCGTCATTGTGGCGGTTCCCTCCAGCAATCGCTGCGCTTTCCGGATTCGATTTTGAATTTGAAACTGATGCGGCGTTAATCCCACTTCATGCTTAAAAACACGAATGAGGTGATATTTGCTGACCGACGCAATCTTGGCCATATCGTCTATGCTGCACCGCTGTTCAGGATCGGACTCCAACTGTGTTTTTAATCCGCTGATGGAAGTTTCTTTTTGCGGCGGAATCATTCGGCTCATCAAGATCACTCCGCAAAATGCCTGATGGATTTTTTCTTCCATTTCCGGGCGGTTGACGGCCTCACGCAGAAGAGAAGCAAGCGCGGAATCCATCTTTTCCAGTTCAGAATGCGCGGCCCAATCTCTGCTGATGCACAGACTTAGCAGCGTGTAGCAGGACTTTGCGTTCAGGCAGTGCGGAGTATACGGAAAGATCAGAAATGTATCATTTTTCTGATACCGTTTGCACCCCTGATCCGTTGTCAGTTCGATTGCGCCCTCTAACATGAAACCGAGCGTAAAAACAGAGACATGGTTATGCAGCGGATAGGAAATGGTGGATTGTTCGCAGGCAATGAACTCCACGCCGTCTCTGCGCAAATATCCGATTTTCGCCATCGGAAAACGCCTCCTTCAGACCTCTGCTGTCCCGGCAGTCCATCCTGCTGTGCCCAGCGCCCGAGCCGCCGCAGACGGCGGCAAAGTGCCCCTGGGGCACCGCCCGTCCAAAGGGAGATCCGGTCTGCCGGGAAAGGGAAACCTCTGACCGCCAGGCCTGCGGGGGGGAGGGGGGATTGGCCCGGCCAGGGGTCCGGGCTCTGCCGTTCCAAAGGAAGTCCGGAGGTTGCGGGAGGACAGACGACCGGGCCTTGTTTGAAAATCGGCGGAGTGCCTAACAGCGAGAGATTTTTTACCAAAAGGGCATGTGATATCCACGGCGGCAGAGCCGCAAACGCCGCCGCACTCTAAGAGCCTGTTTAAAATCTCGACGTGTATGGATTGGCGAGTGGATTTTTTGCCCTGCAAGGCAAAAATCCGCAGGCATCCTGACGGATGGCAAGG
>JAAWIL010000103.1 GCA_022796315.1 Oscillibacter sp.
CAGGGCAAAAAATCCACTCGCCAATCCATACACGTCGAGATATTAAACAGGCTCTTAGAACCTGTATTCACAACCGATGAACGCCGTCTGGGGGGTCTTATTCCCACCATACTGCGTCGCATCTCCTTGTCTGACGAGAAAACTCCTCGTCCATCCGGCATCCCCCGATTATGAATACAGGTTCTTAATATCATCAGGATCATCAGGCCGGATAGGGGAGCGCGGCCAGGGGTTAAAAATCCGGGACGGGAGCGATTTTCACATCATACCCCGCCTTCCGCACGGCGGCAAGAAGTTCCTCCTTGTGGTCGTGGCCGAAGGCCTCCAGGGTGACCTTCAGCTCCACGCCGGACTGGCGGTTGATGTTGACCAGCTGGTTGTGCTCCAGCTTGACGATGTTGCCGTTGTTTCGGGCGAAGATGTCGGCCACCTGGCGCAGGGCGCCGGGGCGGTCCGGCAGCATCAGGGAGAAGGTGAAGATCCGCTCCCGGCGGATCAAGCCGTGCCGCACCAGGGAGGACATGGTGATCACGTCCATGTTGCCGCCGGAGAGAATGCAGACCACGTTCTTGTCCCGGCACTCCAGGTGCCTCAGCGCGGCCACGGTCAAAAGCCCGGAGTTCTCCACCAGCATCTTGTGCCGCTCCAGCACGTCCAGGAAGGCCTCCACCAGTTCGCTGTCGGGGATGGTGATCATCCCGTCAATGTTGTCCCGGACGTAGGGGAAGACCAGGTCCCCCGGGGTTTTGACGGCGGTGCCGTCGGCAATGGTGCTGGCGGTGGGGAGGGTGACCACGTGGCCCGCCTCCAGGCTGGCCGTCATGGACGCGGCGCCCTCCGGCTCCACGCCGATGACCTGCACATGGGGGTTCAGGAGCTTGGCCAGGGTGGCCACGCCGGCGCACAGCCCGCCGCCGCCCACAGGCACCAGGATCAGGTCCACGTCCGGCAGGTCCTGGAAGATCTCATAGGCGACGGTGCCCTGGCCGATGGCGATATCCGGGTCGTTGAAGGGGTGGATGTAGGTCAGCCCCCGCTCCTCCGCCAGCTGGGCGGCCAGCTGGGCCGCGTCGTCAAAGACCTCGCCGTGCAGGATCACCTCCGCGCCGTAGTCCTTGGTGTTGTTCACCTTCACCAGGGGCGTGGTGACGGGCATGACAATGGCGGCGGGAACGCCGGCGGCCTGGGCGGCGTAGGCCACGCCCTGGGCGTGGTTGCCGGCGGAGGCGGTGATGAGTCCCCGCTCCCGCTGCTCCTGGGAGAGGGTGCTGATCTTGTAGTAGGCGCCCCGGATCTTGTAGGCGCCGGTAACCTGCATATTCTCCGGCTTCAGGTAGACCCGGTTGCCCGTGCTGTTGGAGAGGGCGGGGGAGTCAATCAGATTGGTGGGGCGGATTACACCCCGCAGCACTCTGCGGGCGGTCTTGAACTGTTCCAATGAGATCATAGGAAAACTCCTTTGATGGTGTTGAGGAAAGCATACTGAGTTTTGCAGAAAATGTCAATGCGGAACAGGGAGAATGTTCCATAAAATTTGCGTCCTCCGGGCCGCCGTCAGGGAGCTCCGCCGCCGCGCGGATAGGGTCTGGAGGTATCCGTCAGCCCCAGAAGGTAGTCCACGCTGGTGCCGTAGAAAACCGCCAGAGCCGCCAGGGACCCGCTGGGAATGTCCAGCGTGCCGCTCTCGTAGCGGGAGTACGTGGTCTGGGATACATGCAGGAGCTTCGCCACCTCCGTCTGGTTCAGGTCCCGGTCCTCCCGCAGATTCCGCAGGCGCTGATACACCGCCATCCCTCCCTGATGTTTTTCTCTATTTTAGGATATGCAAAAATCGCATATTGATTTTTATGCGGTAATCGCATAAAATAGGAGAAAAAGACAGGAGGCTTCCCATGAAAAAACAGGACCCACCCCTTTGGCGGATCTGGGTAGACACCCGGCGCCGCGTCGTGTCCTTCCACCCGGAGGAGGGCTTTGAGCTGTTGGAATTCCGGGACCGGGAGATGTTCTTCAAATGTGTGGACGAGTACACCCGCCAGCAGTACCGCTACCAGTGATTTGACAGAACCTCCCAGATTTCTCTGGACAAACGGCCGGATTTATCGTATACTCTCTACAATGGATATTATTTTTAAAGATGATAACCATAAGAAAAACTAATATCAAGGAGGAGTGGTTCCATGTCAGAGAGCTATGCGGGCAGGATCAACCGGAAGCTGCTGAAAAAGCGCCGCATCATCGAGGCGGCCGCCGGAAGGGAACCGGCGGATCTGGTGCTGAAGAACGCCGAGTACGTCAACGTCTTTTCCAACCGCCTCTGTACCGCCGACATCGCCGTGGCCGGTGGACTCATCGTGGGCATGGGGACCTACTCCGGCAAGGAGGAGCACGACTGCGCCGGGAAAATTGTGCTCCCGGGCTTTCTGGACGCCCACATTCACCTGGAGAGCTCTCTGGTCTCGCCGGGGGAGTTCGTCCGGGCGGTGCTGCCCCACGGCACCACCACCGTGGTGACGGACCCCCACGAGATCGCCAACGTCATGGGCACCGACGGCATCGAATACATGCTCCAGGCCACGGAGGGACTGCCGGTGGACGTGCGGTTCATGCTGCCCTCCTGCGTCCCGGCCACCCCGCTGGACGAGTCCGGCGCGGTGCTGGACTACCGGGCCATTGACTCCTTCTATGATCACCCAAGGGTCCAGGGCCTGGCGGAGATGATGAATTTCCCGGGCATCCTGGCCGGGGACAGCCAGCCGGTGGAGAAGATCGTGGCGGCCCAGGCCCACCACAAGAAGATCGACGGCCACGCCCCGGACCTCCGGGGAAACGACCTCAACGCCTACATTGCCGCCGGCGTCTACTCCGACCACGAGTGCCACGACCTCCAGGACGCCATCGCCAAGCTGGAGCGGGGCCAGTTCATCATGATCCGGGAGGGCACGGCGGCCCGGAACCTGGAGGCGCTGGCGCCGCTGCTGTGTGAGCAGTATGCCGAGCGGTGCATGTTCTGCACCGACGACAAGCACCCCAGCGATCTGCTGGAAAAGGGACACATCGACTACATTGTCCGGCGGGCCATCGGCCTGGGCGCGGACCCCATTACGGCCGTGAAGGTGGCCTGCCACAACGCCGCACGCTACTTCCTGCTGAACAACCGCGGGGCCATCGCGCCGGGGTATCTGGGGGATTTCGTGGTGATTGACAACTTCCGGGATTTCCACATTGAGAGGGTCTACAAGAAGGGCCGCCTGATGGTGGAGGGGGGACGGCTCCGGAACTTCCCCCTGCCCCAGGTGGAGCCCTACCTGCTGGAGCGGGCCCACAGCACCTTCCACCTGGGGAGGCTGACGGCGGAGGACTTCGTGGATCACCGTCCCCGGGGCGTCATCGGCGTGGTGGGCGGGGAGATCACCACCACCGACGACGGCTACGCCGACCGGCCGGACCCGGAGTGGGACCTCCTGAAGATCGCCGTGGTGGAGCGGCATAAGAACACCCGCCACATCGGCATGGGCTATCTCCGGGGCTACGGCCTGAAATCCGGCGCGGTGGCCACCTCCGTCTCCCACGACTCCCACAACATCATTGTGGTGGGAACCGGCGAGGCGGAGTGCGCCGCCGCAGTGAACCGGGTGACGGAGCTGAATGGCGGCATTGTGGTGTGGGACGGCGGCGGGCCGGTTGCGGAGGTGCCCCTGGCCATTGCCGGCATCATGAGCGACGAGCCGCTGGAGACGGTCAACGAGAGGCTGGAGGCCGCCAAGGCGGCGGCCCACCGGCTGGGGGTCTCCCGGGAGATCGACCCCTTCATGACCCTGAGCTTCCTGGCCCTGCCGGTGATCCCCGCCCTGCGGGTCACCACCCGGGGCGTCTTTGACGTGAACAGTCAGAGCTATGTGTAGTTCTTTTCTTAAA
Organism: Oscillibacter sp.; assembly: GCA_022796315.1. Classification (GTDB taxonomy): domain Bacteria; phylum Bacillota; class Clostridia; order Oscillospirales; family Oscillospiraceae; genus Oscillibacter. The sequence goes on from JAAWIL010000103.1 coordinate 3,919, forward strand.
AGAAAAGAACCAAAAGAATTTTTACGCGCTACGGGGTTTGGGCGATCGACTAAGCCCCTGCGACGGCAACCCGGATGTGCGTGATTGACAGCGGAGGGCTGTGAAGGAACCAGAACCAGAAGCGCTTCCGCACACTCGGGATAGCCCAAGCCCCTGCGGCAGCAGCTTAGCCAGTGCTTCGCTGCCGCCGCAGGGGCTTGTTTGATGTCCGAAAACAGCTTCGCAGAGACCACGTTGCCGTCGCAGAGACTTGGTTCACCTCCAGACTCCGGAGCGAGCCAAAAGTTTCGCCGGCCTTTTCAAAGGCCGAAACAATCCCGCAGGGACTGCGTTGCCGTCGCAGAGACTTGGTTCACCTCCAGACTCCAGAGCGAGCCAAAAGTTTCGCCGGCCTTTTCAAAGGCCGAAACAATCCCGCAGAGACCACGTTGCCGTCGCAGAGACTTGGTTCACCTCCAGACTCCAGAGCGAGCCAAAAGTTTCGCCGGCCTTTTCAAAGGCCGAAGGACGTCAGCGGAGGACGGCGTCCAGTTCGGATTTCAGCAGGTCCAGGATGCTCTTCACGTCGGCGTCCGCCTCCTCGGCGGTGAGGCTGCGGTCGTCGGAGCGGAGCTCCAGGCTGAAGGCCACGCTCTTCTTGTCCTCGGGAATGCCCGTGCCGGTGTAGATGTCGAACAGCGTTACCTTCTTCAGGAGACCCTGCGCGCCCCGGCGGATGCAGTCCTCCAGCGCGGCTACGGGGATCTCGCAGCCGCAGACCACGGAGATGTCCCGGGTGACGGCGGGGAAGCGGGGCAGAGGGCAGTACAGCGGCTTGCACCCGGCGCACTGGCACATGACGTCCAAATGGAGCTCTGCGGCGTAGAGCGCGCAGTCCACGCCGTAGTTCTCCGCCACGTGGGGATGGATCTGCCCCAGGACGCCCAGAGTCGTGCCGTCACGGCAGATTCTGGCGCAGCGGCCGGGGTGGTAGGAGGGATTCTCCGCCTCCGCCTCATACCGCACGCCGGTGATCCGGAGGCCCTCCAGAATGGACTCCACCGCGCCCTTCAGGGAGAAGAAGTCAAAGTCCTCTCCATAGGCCCCCAGAGACAGGACCTTGGGCTCGTCGGCCATGCCGGAGCCGTCATTTTTGGCAAAGTAGGTGCGGCCCAGCTCGTAGAGCCGGACAGACTTATTGCGGTAGTTGTAGTTCCGGGCCAGGATCTCCAGCATGGAGGGCAGGGTGGTGGTGCGCATGATGGAGGTGTCCTCCCCCAGGGGATTCAGGATCTTCATGGAGTTCCGGAGGGGGGAGTTCGCCGGCAGGTCGATCTTGTCGTAGTAGGCGGGGCTGATGAAGGAGTAGGTGATGATCTCACTGTACCCCGCCGCCCGGCAGAGGGCGCCCATGGTGTTCTCCGCCTGCTGGACGCGGTTCCAGCCCCGGCGCTCGTTGAGCCCGGAGGAGAGGGTGTTGGGGATGTTGTTGTAGCCGTGGAACCGGGCCACCTCCTCGGCCAGGTCCGCCATGCCCTCCACGTCGGCCCGCCAGGAGGGAACCTTGATCATTCCCCGTTCCGCGGTGGTCTCAAAGCCCAGCCGCTGGAGAATGGTGTACATCACATTTTCCGAGACATCCGTGCCCAGCAGGGCGTTGATCTTCTCCGGCTCCACCTTCAGCAGGACGGGCTGGGGAACGTAGTTCAGAATGTCAATGACGCCGTCCACCACCTCTCCGGCTCCCAGCAGCTCCACCAGCTCGCAGGCCCGGTTCACCGCCGGCAGGGTGTTCAGGATGTCCAGCCCCTTCTCGAACTTGGCGGAGGCCTCCGTCCGCATCCCCAGGGCCAGGGCGGTCTTGCGGATGCAGCTCCCCTCGAAGTTGGCGGACTCGAAGACCACGTCCACGGTGTCCTCCACGATCTCGCTGTTCAGTCCGCCCATGACGCCTGCCAGGCCCACGGCCCGGGTGTCGTCGGCGATGATCAGCATCTCGGGATTCAGCTTCCGGACGTTGCCGTCCAGAGTGGTCAGCTCCTCGCCCTCCCGGGCCCGGCGGACCACGATCTTTCCGCCCTTCACATAGCGGTAGTCAAAGGCGTGCATGGGCTGGCCGTACTCCAGCATGACGTAGTTGGTGATGTCCACAATATTATTGATGGGCCGCACGCCGCTGGCCCGCAGCCGCTCCCGCATCCACTTGGGGGAGGGGCCGATCTTCACGTTCCGCACCATCCGGGCGGTGTACCGGGGGCAGAGGTCCGAGTCCGGGGTCTCCACGTCCAGCAGCTCCGGAAGATTGCCGTCCGCGCCGCCCTTCACCTCCGGCTGATGGAAGCGGCAGGGCTTATTGAAGGTGGCGAACACCTCCCGGGCCAGGCCGATGACGCTGAGGCAGTCGGGCCGGTTGGGGGTGATCTCGAACTCCACCACATGATCGTCCGCGCCGATGACAGGCTTGATGTCATCGCCGGGCTTCACGCCCTCCTCCTGGAGAACAAAGATGCCGTCGGGGATGCAGTGGGGGAACTCCTTCTGTTCCGCGTGGAGGTCCGCCAGGGTGCAGATCTGTTCCGTTTTCGTGTCCAGAGCCAAGGTGTCATGCTCGTGGATGTTGGCAAGTTTGGTCGTGATGGTGTGGCAGGTCCCGCCGCTGTCGCAGGTTACGGTGAACTGGCCATTCCCCAGAGTTTCCACCTTGGTGACAAAGGCCGCCTTCACGGACCCGAAAATCTTGTGGCCAGGGGTGACGCCTGCCGGGATGGAGGGCTTTTCCGGGTCAATGGGGTGGTAGTCGTTCAGCAGCGCGGCGGCGGTAATCACGCCGTAGGGGAAATCCCGTTCATCCAGCCCCAGCTCGCTGAGGCCGCACATCATGCCGTTGGACTCCACGCCCCGCAGCTTGCCCTTCTCGATCTTTTTGCCGCCGGGGAGGGTGGAGTTGTGCCGGGCCACGGGGACCAGGTCCCCCACATGGATGTTCCAGGCCCCGGTGACGATCTGGACCGGCTGGTCCTCCCCGGTGTCCACCTGGCAGACCCACATGTGGTCGCTGTCCGGGTGGCGCTCCATCTCCATGATACGGCCCACAACAACGTTTGTAATCTCCGCCCCCAGGTCCTCGGTGACCTCCACCTTAGAGCCGGAGATGGTCATGGCCTCGGCGAAGTCCCGGTCGCTGACCGGGCCGATGTCCACAAATTCTTGTAACCATTTACGGGATAGTTTCATATCGTAACTCCTCTTTCCTGTGAAAGTGAGCGGTCAGTCCCACTCGATTTCGCCGCCCTC
>JAAWIL010000104.1 GCA_022796315.1 Oscillibacter sp.
GCGGAGCCGCCCCCGGAGGGCGCACGGCTGCCGTCAGGCAGTACCACCGCTGGCCCCTGGCCGGTGGTGAGTAAGTGCGCTCTTCGAGAGGGCCGACAAAGGGAACGGAGCACCCAGGTCATCCCCGGACGCTCCCCCTTCGGTTCCCTCCTGCTGGTCGATCACCGCCTTTCCGGCCTGTGTCATTCTGCCACAAATGAACCGTCAGCCAATGTGTATTTGGGTGGTGAAACCACCCTTTACACAATACATCTCACGATTATGAATACAGGTTCTTACAGCAATTCCGTGGTCCAGTTCTTCTCCTGGATCGTCTCTTCCAGCTGCCGCAGTTCTTTTGACATGCTGTCCACCTGTTTTTGCAGCTGCCGGACATCCACGGTGCTCTTCACCTTGATCTCGCTGACGCTGTGGCGGCGGACCAGGGCGCTGGCGCTGTCCAGAAAGCCCCGCAGAATCCCCAGCCTGCCCTTGAGGCAGTCCCGCCTTGCCAGCAGGTCGGACAGCGTGGCTTTTTCGCCGGCCGCCGTGGTGTTGTTGGTCCGGTTGATGGCGGAGATCAGCTCCTCCAGCCGGGCATAGTCCGTCTCCAGTTCCTTCAGCAGCTCCATGGGGTCCTCGGCGGGCTGTTCCCCCTCCTGGACCTGGGCGTTGTTGTGGAGCCGGCTCTCCAGCTGGCGGATTCTCGTCTGCAGCTCGGACCGCTGAGACAGGGCATTGGCCAGTTTCACAGGATCACGCTCCTCACGTTCAGATGATGCTGTTGTATCCGTCGATCATGCTGCTCAGGGCATCGCTGGCGCTGTCATAGGCCTCGCTGTAATCCTGGCCCTCATTCAGCGCATCGGCCAGCGCACCCATCCGGACGTAGAGGGTATTCACCTTCGTGGTATACAGCTCGGTGGCGCCCTCCGCCACGGGGCCGCTGAACACCTTCTCCCGCTCCTCCTGACTGCCCAGGGCCGCGGTCAGCTCCTCATAGGCGGTGTTGAAGGCGGCGAACAGGGGCGCGATCTCGGTCCGGTCGATCTCCGGCAGAACAAGCTCCGCCTCCGGGTCGCTGTTCTCCAGGGAGGCCTCCCACTGGTTCCAGATGTTCTCCAGAATGTCCTCGCTGTTATGGATCATCATCCGGGAGTGGTAGAGGATCAGCTGCCCGTCGTCGAGCAGACCCTCCAGATCGTCGTCCCGGGTCTCGGCGGCCAGCTCATCCATGGCGTCCATCATCTGGCCATAGTACTGGTTATAGACCTGGAACGCCTCCCACAGCTGGGCGTGAATCTCCGGAGCCCGGGCCAGACTGTCCTGCTCAAATTCGTTAAAACGCATATAGGAGGCCAGACTGTCCAGGGCGTCCATCATCTTCGCCGGGCTGTCCCCCAGGGCCCGGACGGCGGCGTCCACCTTGGCGTAGGCGGGCTCCTCCTCCGCGTACTCCAGGGCTCTCTCCGCGATGTACGTGTTTCCGGTGAAGAACTCCGCCGCCTCCTTCAGGGCCCCGTAGTCTCCGCCCTCCGCCAGGGCGAAGTCCTCGGCGTATTCCACGTTCATGAAGTAGGCGATCAGGATCTCTTCCATCTCGCTCAGGCTGTCATAGAGATCCATATAGGCGTTGTATTTGCTGTAGTCCGCCTCCCCGTTGGTCTCCTCCTCAGGGGTCTCCGGGGAGGAGGTGAGATCGCTCTCGTCCTTCCCCCCCTTGCCGCCGCATCCTGACAGCAGCAGCGCGGCGCACAGACTCAGTCCCATGACACTTCTCCAAAACTTTTTCCGATTCATGATACATCATCCTCTTTTTTCAAGATTGATTCTCTCCTTGATGCCGCGGGCCTCCCCGCCGGGATCTATGGCGGCCTCCAGGGGGATCAGGCCCATCCGTCACTCCTCAGCGGGGGTCCCGCCGTCCTCCGGCGGGGCGGCGGTCTCTCCGGTCTCCTCCCGGTCCGCCAGGGCCAGGGAGATCACCCGATCTCCCTCCTCCTTGAAGCGCATGACAATCACGCCCTGGGTGGCCCGGCCCGCCATGCGGATGGAGTCCACATGGGTGCGGATCAGGATGCCCGCCTGAGTCACCAGCAGCAGGTCCTCGGACCCGTCCACCACCTTGATGCCCACAATGGGTCCGGTCTTCTCGGTGACCATATAGTTCTTAATGCCAAGGCCGCCCCGGTTGGTAATCCGGTACTCCTCCACAGGGGTGCGCTTGCCGAAGCCCTTCTCCGTGATGGACAGCACCGTCCGCCCCTCGGTGATCCGGGCGGCGCCGACTACGTAGTCCCCCTCCCGCAGGCGGATGCCCCGGACGCCCACGGCCTCCCGGCCCATGGGGCGCACGTCGTTCTCGTCAAAGCACACCGCCAGTCCCAAGTGGGTGGCAATGAGGATCTTCCGGGTGCCGTCGGTCTCCCGGACGGATACCAGCTGATCCCCCTCGTCCAGCCGCAGGGCCCGCATTCCGTTGTTCCGCAGGTTTTTCAGGGTGCGGACAGGCAGACGCTTCACGGTGCCCTGGCGGGTGACCATGAACAGGTACAGCTCCTCCTCGCCGGCCTGCCGGTAGTGGAGCATGGTCTGCACCCGCTCTCCCTGCTCCACCTGGAGGATGTTGACGATATTGGTGCCCTTGGCGGTCTTGCCGCTCTCGGGGATCTGATAGCCCTTCTTGCGGTACACCTTGCCGGTGTCGGTGAAGAAGAGGAGATAATCGTGGGTGGAGGCGGTGAACACGTCGGCTACATAGTCCTCCTCCCGGGTGGTGATGCCCTTGCGGCCCTGTCCGCCCTTGGACTGGGCGGTGTACTCGCTCACCGGAGTGCGCTTGATATAGCCCGCCTGGGTGAGGGTGAAGACGCACTGCTCCTCCTCGATGAGGTCCTCAATGTCGATCTCGTCCTCCACATCCTGGATCTCGGTGACCCGCTCGTCTCCGTACTTGTCCCGGATGACGGTCAGCTCCTCCTTCAGGACTCCCCGGAGCATCTCCTCGGAACCCAGCAGCTGGTTGAAGTAGGCGATGCGCTCCTCCAGCTCCTTGTACTCCGCCTCCAGCTTCTCCCGGTTCAGGCCCTGGAGGGCGATCAGGCGCATATCGCAGATGGCCTGGGCCTGGACGTCGTCCAGCTCAAACCGCTCCATCAGCCGCTCCTTGCCGTTGTCGTAGCTGGTACGGAGAATATGGATAACCTCGTCGATGTGGTCCTGGGCGATAAGCAGGCCCTCTAAAAGGTGGGCCCGCTCCTGGGCCTTGCGCAGGTCGTACTTCGTCCGGCGGATGATGACCTGCTCCTGGTAGGCGATGTACTCGTCCAGGATGTGCCGCAGGGAGAGAATCCGGGGCTGGAGCTTGCCATTCACCTCCACCAGGGCCAGCATGTTGATGGCAAAGGTGGTCTGGAGCTGGGTCTGGGCAAACAGGCGGTTCAGCACCACCTGGGGGTTGGCGTCCCGTTTCAGCTCGATGACGACGCGCATCCCGTTGCGGTCGGTCTCGTCCCGGATGTCGGAGATGCCCTCCAGCCGCTTGTCCTCCACCTGGTCGGCCATGTTCTTGATGAGCATTCGCTTGTTCACCTGGTAGGGGATCTCGTTGATGACAATCCGGGTGCGATCCTTGCCGAACTCCTCAAACTCGTGCCGCGCCCGGATGGTCACCCGGCCCCGACCGGTGGCGTAGGCGGCGCGGATGCCCGCCCGGCCCATGATGATGCCCCGGGTGGGGAAGTCCGGGCCGTGGATGTGCTCCATCAGGTCGGCCAGGGTGGCCTCTGGGTCGTCCAGCACGCAGATGGCGGCGTTGATGACCTCCCGCATGTTGTGGGGCGGGATATTGGTGGCCATGCCCACGGCGATGCCGCTGGAGCCGTTGACCAGCAGGTTGGGAAACCGGGAGGGGAGCGTCTTGGGTTCCTTCCGGGTCTCGTCAAAGTTGGGGTCCCAGTCCACGGTGTCCTTGTCGATGTCCCGGAGCATCTCGTCGGAGAGCTTGGACATGCGCGCCTCGGTGTACCGGTAGGCCGCCGGGGGGTCGCCGTCGATGGAGCCGAAGTTGCCGTGGCCGTCCACCAGCATGTACCGCATGGAGAAGTCCTGGGCCAGGCGCACCAGGGCGTCATAGACGCTCTGATCTCCATGGGGGTGGTAGCGGCCCAGCACGTCGCCCACGCAGGTGGCCGACTTCTTAAAGGGCTTATCCGCCGTCAGGTTATCCTCATACATGGCGTAGAGGATGCGCCGGTGGACGGGCTTCAGGCCGTCCCGCACGTCGGGCAGGGCCCGGCCCACGATGACGGACATGGCGTATTCGATGTAGGAGTTCTCCATCTCCGGCACCAGAGAGGATCTGACAATCTTCTGGTCCGGGAACCGGATCTCCTCGGGGTCATATTGGGGTTTCTTGCTCATTTATTGTACTCCTCCTTGTTAGAGGTGGATCGTTCCTTCTCACTCAAAATGTCTCTTTCAGCCAGTCCATACCGGGGTAGGGCTCCAGGGTGTGGGCGTACCACTCCACGCATTTGGCGGCCAGGTCCCGGTCCTGCATGGTACACTTCATGGGGAATACAGACTGTCCGTCGCTGGGCTCGATGGGGGCCTCCTCGTCGGAGTCCAGAAGCTCCGGGTTGAAGCAGGCCCAGGCGGTTTCCGTCTCCGCGTCCCAGATCTGCAGGAAAATCAGATCTGGAGAGGATTCCAGCGTCAGATAGCCCTCCTCGTTCTCCTCGTCCGGAGCCATCATCAGGCTGAGGTATTTCCCGGTCCGGACTTTTTTCACAATATCCAGAATACTCCCCTCCGACAGGTCCCGGATCTCCTTACCGGGAAGCGCTCCCCGGCTCGCCATTTGTATTTTGATTCCCTCAGGCAGGGGAGGAACCTCCCGTTTTTTGATGATTTCTTCCACAGCAAACTCCTTAATAGTCCAGGTTGACGGCGTACTTGGCGTTGCGCTCGATGAACTCCTTCCGGGGCTCCACCTTTTCCCCCATCAAAATCGTAAAGATCTCATCCGCCTGCACCGCGTCGTCCAGCTCGATCCGCCGCAGCGTCCGCCTCTCCGGGTCCATGGTGGTCTCCCACAGCTCGTGGGGGTTCATCTCGCCCAGACCCTTGAACCGGCTGATCTCCACCTTGGCGTTGGGGTTATCCCCCCGGAGCTCGGCGGAGACGGCGTCCCGCTCCTCCTCGGAGAAGGCAAGCCGGACCTGCTTTCCTCTTGTCAGCTTGAACAGAGGCGGCACGGCGGAGTAGACATACCCCCGCTCAATCAGGGGCCGCATGAAGCGGAAGAAGAAGGTCAGCAGCAGCGTCCGGATGTGGGCGCCGTCCACGTCGGCATCCGCCATGATGACCACCTTGTGATACCGCAGCTTGTTGATGTCAAAATCCTCTCCAATGCCGGCTCCCAGGGCCGTGATCACCGGAGTGAGCTTGTCGTTTCCATAGACCTTATCCGCCCGGGCCTTCTCCACGTTGAGCATCTTGCCCCACAGGGGGAGGATCGCCTGAAACCGGGAGTCCCGCCCCTGGGTGGCGGAGCCTCCGGCGGAGTCGCCCTCGACGATATAGAGCTCGGTGAGCTCGGGGTTGGTCTCGTTGCAGTCCCGGAGCTTGTCGGGCATGGCCGCGCCGCCCAGAGCGGTCTTGCGGCGGATGGACTCCCGGGCCTTCCGGGCGGCCTCCCGGGCGCGGCCTGCCGTCAGGGCCTTGTCCAGGATCATCCGGCCCACCTGGGGATTCTCCTCCAGGAAGATGTCCAGCTTTTCCGAGACGATGTTGTTCACCAGGGTCCGGATCTCCGAGTTGCCCAGCTTCGCCTTGGTCTGGCCCTCAAACTGGGCCTCCGTCAGCTTCACGGAGATCACGCAGGTGAGGCCCTCCCGGCAGTCCTCGCCGGAGACCTTCTCATCGTCCTTGAGCATCTTGATCTTCCGGCCGTAGTTGTTCAGCACGGTGGTCAGGGCCCGCTTGAAGCCCTCCTCGTGCATGCCCCCCTCCAGGGTGTGGACGTTGTTGGCGAAGGAGAGGATCGTCTCGTTGTACCCGTCGTTGTACTGCAGAGCCACCTCGGCCACAGAGTCTTCCTTCTGCCCCGCCACGTAGATCACGCCGGGGTGGAGGGCGTCCTTGCTCTTGTTGAGCCAGGTGACAAACTCCCGGATGCCGCCCTCGTAGCACATGGAGTCCTCCTGCTCCTGGCCCGGCCTCCGGTCCACGGTGCGAATCCGGAGCCCGGCGTTCAGGAAGGCCTCCTCCCGCATCCGGGTGTGCAGAATCTCATAATTGTAGACCGTATCCTCGAACATCTCCCCGTCGGGCTTGAAGGTGACGGAGGTCCCGGTATGGTCCGTCTCGCCCACCACGGTCATCTCCTGGGTCACCTGGCCCCGGGCGAAGCGCATCTCGTAGATCTGTCCGTTTTTGTGGACCTGCACCGTCAGCCACTCGCTGAGGGCGTTGACCACCGACGCGCCCACACCGTGGAGTCCGCCGGAGACCTTATAGCCCCCTCCGCCGAATTTTCCGCCGGCGTGGAGGACGGTATAGACCACCTCCAGGGCGGGCTTCCCGGTCTGAGCCTGAATATCCACAGGGATGCCCCGGCCATTGTCCACCACCGTGATGGTCCCGTCCTCGTTGATCTGCACCAGGATATCGGTGCAGAAGCCCGCCAGGGCCTCGTCGATGGCGTTGTCCACAATCTCATACACCAGATGGTGCAGACCCGAGGAGGACGTGGAGCCGATATACATGCCCGGGCGCTTGCGGACGGCCTCCAGGCCCTCCAGGACCTGAATTTCCGAGGCATCGTACTCATTCTCCGCGTCCACTGCCGTGGAAGTCAGAATTTCGTTTTCTAGCATGGTGTTCTCCTTTGCAAACAGTTTTGCCGGTTGGTGCCGAATCAGGGGAGGGACGGCCCAATCCCGTTTCGTCTCCCCATCTTCAGAACCTGTATTCATAATCGGGGAATGCCGGACGGACGGGGAGTTTTCTCGTCAGACAAGGAGATGTTCCGCAGCAATCCTGACGGATTGCTGGGAAACGCGGCGCAGTATGGCGGGAAAAAGACCCCCCCCAGACGGCATTCATCGGTTGTGAATACAGGTTCTAAGAGCCTGTTTAATATCTCGACGTGTATGGATTGGCGAGTGGATTTTTTGCCCTGCAAGGCAAAAATCCGCAG
>JAAWIL010000105.1 GCA_022796315.1 Oscillibacter sp.
ATGTCTTGGCGGCGTATTTTCCGCCCTGACTGCGTTAAAAATCCTTGCCATCCGTCAGGATGCCTGCGGATTTTTGCCTTGCAGGGCAAAAAATCCACTTGCCAATCCATACACGTTGAGATATTAAACAGGCTCTAAGGCCTATAAGCCGGAAGAAAAAAATTTTTACTTTCCTCTTGACAAATCCGAAAAATGTGTTATTGTACTAGTTAGATAATACAGAAACAAGGAGGCGCAGCCATGCGGTGGCTCTTTTCCAACGACGCTCCCATCTACACGCAGCTGATCGAGCAAATTAAAGTAGGGATCGTCACCGGCGGATTTCCCAGGGGGGAGCGATTACCCTCGGTGCGGGATCTGGCTACAGAGGCCGGTGTCAACCCCAACACCATGCAGCGGGCAATGACGGAGCTGGAGCGGGACGGACTGGTCTACAGCCAGCGAACCGCAGGAAGGTTTGTGACGGAGGACGAACACATGATTGAACAGGCGAAGCGGGGTCTGGCGGAGCGTCACATCAAGACGTTCCTGGCGTCCATGATCCGGCTGGGGTTCCGGCGGGAGGAGATCCTCTCCCTGCTGGAGCAGGAGACGAACAAGGGAGGAAGCATTGATGGCAGTTATGGAATGTAAGGGGCTGACCAAGCGGTACAGCCACGTCACGGCGCTGGAGGACGTGAGCTTCTCCATCGCGCCGGGGCGGATCGTGGGGCTGCTGGGCCCCAACGGCAGCGGCAAGACCACCCTCATCAAGCTGGCCAACGGCCTGCTGACGCCGACCTCCGGGGAGATGCTGGTGTGCGGCACCGCGCCGGGGAAGGCCAGCCACGCCTAGGTGAGCTATCTGCCGGAGCGGACCTCCATCCCCCTGTGGATGACTGCCGCGCAGCTGCTGGATTTCTACCAGGACTTCTACAGGGACTTCCGCCGGGAGGCGGCGGAGGAGATGCTGACCCATCTGAACATCCCTCTCCGGCAGCACATCAAGCAGATGTCCAAGGGCACCCGGGAGAAGGTGCAGCTGATCATGGTCATGAGCCGGGCGGCGGGACTGTATCTGCTGGATGAGCCCATCGGCGGCGTGGACCCGGCCACACGGGACTACATCCTCTCCACCATCATCGGCAACTACAACCCCGAGGCCGCAGTGGTGATCTCCACCCACCTGATCTCCGACGTGGAGAAGGTGCTGGACGAGGTGCTGTTTATCAACCAGGGCCACCTGGTGCTCCAATCCACCGTGGACGAGATCCGGGAGGCCAAGGGCATGAGTGTGGACGCGCTGTTCCGGGAGGTGTTCAAATGCTGATGAAACTGTTCAAGCACGAGTTTCGTGCCACGGGCCGGATCATGGGCCCGGTATATCTGATTCTGCTGGCTACGGCCATCGGGGCCAACGTCTCCTTCCGGGTGCTGCTGGACTCGGATTACACCGTGGTCAATCTGCTGGGCGGCCTGCTGATGATGGCCTTTGTGTTCGCCATTATCGCGGTATTCCTGGCTGCCTTCATCCTAATGGTCCAGCGGTTCTACAAGAACCTCTTACAGGACGAGGGCTATGTGATGCTGACGCTGCCGGTGTCCATCCACCAGCACATCTGGACAAAGCTGACGGTGTCCGCCGTGTGGTTCGCGGTGACGCTGCTGGCCGTCATTCTGGCAAGCCTGATCTCTATCGCAGACATCCACACCGTCTCCAACTTCTTCGAGGGGCTGGCGGATCTCCTGCGGGAGGTATTCCATCTGCGGCCGGCGGACTTCACCAACATCACCGTGATCTGCCTGGAGGTGCTGGTATTTGCCTTCGTCTCCTGCTGCGTCACCTGCCTGCAGTTCTATGCCGCCCTGGCCATCGGCCACAGCGCCGCCAGCCATAAGCTGGCCTGGTCCGTAGCGGCGTACCTGATCATCTCCTTTGTCATGCAGCTGGTCAGCGGCATCGGGATGATCTTTCTGGGGGAGGTACACCTGCCGAGCTGGAATCTGAATCTGGACATCTACGCAGGCATCCATTTGGGACTGTGGCTCATGATTATCCTGGTGGCGGTGTACGGTGTTATCTTCTACCCCCTCACCGTCTACTTCATGAAGCACCGGCTGAATCTGGAGTAAAAAACACAAACACAGGCGGCGGGAGGATTCCCGCCGCCTATGGGGGAGCTTATGGGCTTTTTGGACACCATGCTGGGAAAACTTCTGCTGACCTTCGGCACCGCCATGGTGCCGGTGGTGGAGCTGCGGGGCGCCATCCCCATGGGGGTGGCCGCCGGGCTGGACCCCGCCCTGGCCTGCGCCGCGGCAATTCTGGGCAATCTGGTGCCGGCGCCGCTGATCATTCTCCTGATCCGCCGGGTCTTCGACTGGCTGCGGGGAAACCGGTTCCTGGGCCCCAAGATCGAGTGGCTGGAGCGCCGGGCCCATCTGAAGGGGCGGCTGGTCCGCAAGTACCGGCTGATCGGGCTGGCCATTCTGGTGGGGATTCCCCTGCCGGGGACGGGGGCCTGGACCGGGTCCCTGGTGGCGGCCATGCTGAATATTCGGATGCGCCACGCGCTGCCGGCGATTTTCCTGGGCCTGCTGATTGCCGGGGGCATCACGACGGCGGTGACCCTGGGTGTGGTGCATCTGCTGTAAAAAGTTTTCGCCCACCTTTTTCAAGAGGCGGCGGGGTCCAGGGGCAGCGCCCCTGGTCGTGCCTCGCAAGGCGCGAAACTCTCTCCTTCCCCAGGCCAAAACCCCCACCTGAGAGCGCCTCTGCCGCCCCCAGGGCGCAGACAGCGTCCCCCGAAAGAACACCCATCCCCCGCAACACCCCCCACAGCACTCTTCCATCAAAAAGGAGACGATCTCATGAACTATTTGAAGAGCCTGATGCGCATGTCCCTCTGCATCCTCTCTCTGGCACTCCTCCTCACCGCCTGCGGACCCCATATCACCACCCCCGACGACGAGGAGTTCCAGGACGTCTGGGACGAGGTCTGGGACAATCTGGAGAAGGACCTGGAGGAAGACCTGAAGGAGAGCACCCCCGACCTCGCCAAGCGGCACTTCTACCAGATCCTGAACGGCGAAGAGGAGGAGCTCTGCACCGTCACCGACGCAGCCCAGGTCGCCGCCCTGGACGATCTCCTGGGCAACGTAGGCGAGGGGCGGCAGGAGACGCCGGTGTCCGAAGGCGGCGAGGAGATTGCCTGCATCTACGTCTATCAGCAGGAGAAAACCCTCCTGGCCGGCCAGGACCCCGACGAAGAGCGGGAGTATGAGGAGGTCGTCCGGTTCACGGTCTATCAGGACCAGGACCTCATCACCCTGCAGTGCCTGAAGGACAAGGAACTGGCGGGAATTTCCCTGGAAGATTTTCTGTCCTTCACCCTCTCCGTTCCGGCGGAGACCATGGAGACGCTGCGGAACCCGGCCCAGTTCACGGAATAAGAAGCAACGGAGCGCACCCGGCAAGGCCACATGCGCTCCGTTGTTTCTATCTAATGTCATACAGACTGTCCAGCACCAGCCAGGTCTGGGAGAAGGGCCGCATCAGGTTCCAGATCCCCGTCCCCAGGAAGCCGTACTCCCCGATCAGGCGGAACTTGGCCTCCAGGCTGCGGGCGTCCTCGAACCAGACCTCGTGAACCACACCGGCCTCGTCCGTGTAATGAAAGAAGGGGGCCTGGGCCGTCTCGTCGTACTGGATGGCGATGCCGTGGTACAGTGCCAGCTCAATCGCCCGCTGGTTGGAAATGGACTGGGCCCGGGTGGTCCCCTGGACAAAGGGAATCGGCCAGTCGTAGCCGTAATTGGGCACCCCCAGAAGGATCTTCCCTGGGGGGATGGCGGTGACGGCGTAGTCCAGCACCGCCCGGACATTCGGGAGGGGCGCAATGGCCATTGGCGGGCCGTAGGTATAGCCCCATTCGTATGAGGGCGGCAGTTCATACACCTCCCCCCAATGGAAAAGCCCCCGCCGGATGGCGGGGGCAGGTTCCAGGCGGCAGCACGCCGGTGGAGCCGCCTGGGGACCAGGGGAATTGGAAGGAGTAGGTCTCTTTCGGTATGTATGGCACGAAAAACCAGGAATACTCTTGCCGGCGCGGGGAGTCAGGGTCTTGCCCGGCTCCCCCTTCTTTCGCGCCGGAGCGGAAAATCAGCGGAAATCCTTGGCGGCCTTTAAGCCATAGGCAGGCTCTGCCAGGAGGGCGGCGCGGTTGATGGCGCGGCCCATGCACTCGGTAATCAGGGCGCCCACGGCGTCCACCCCGACCTCCACCTCGCTGGTGGTCATCAGGAAGATGGTATCGCCGTCAGCGGTGGAGTGAACCGGACGGATGGCCTGGGCGAATCCGTTGTGCGCAATGCTGGCCAGCTTGTTGCATTGGCATTTGTCCAGCTTGGCGTTGGTAATCACACAGCCGATGGTGGTATTGCCGCCCCACAGCGCCCGGTTGCGCTCGATCTCGTCATACATGACGGCCGTGGTATCGGCCAGGGCGCCGTCCTCGGTCAGAAGGCCCGCCAGGATGTGCTTGTCGTCATAGTCGATGACATCGCCCAGGGCGTTCACCGCCACGACGGCCCCGCACTGCACGGCGCCCACCTGGGCGGCGTAGATGCCCAGGCCCGACTTCATCATGCGCTCCGGGCCGTGGAACTTGCCCACGGTGGCCCCGGTGCCCGCGCCGATGTTGCCCTCGCCGGGCTCCTGGCCGCCGCAGGCAGCGGCGCAGGCGGCGTAGCCCATGGCCTTGTCGGGCCAGACCTGATTGCTCACCAGCTCCAGGTCAAAGAGGGACGCGCCGCAGACAATGGGCACCTTGCCGAAGCCCGTCTCAAAGCCCACGTCCCGCTCGGACAGGAACTGCATGGCGCCGTCCCCGGCCTCCAGGCCGAAGGCGCTGCCGCCGGAGAGCATCACGCAGTGGATCTGCTGGACGGTGTTGACGGGCCGCAGCAGCTCCGTCTCCCGGGAGGCGGGACTGCCGCCCCGCACGTCCACGCCGGCCCACGCGCCCTGCTCACAGAGGATCGCGGTGCAACCGGTGGCGTGCTCCGCGTCCTGGGCGTGGCCGATTCGGAAGCCTTGGATGGCGGATATCGGAATCTGTTTCATAAACTGCCTCCCCTCTCCGTCAGCCGGCCATCAGGATCTGTCCGGCCTGGATCAGGGCGATGACCACGCCGATGAAGCCCTCGCCGGCCAGCAGGCCGGAGGCGATGACCGTGCCGGTGCTGCCCTGCTCAAACTTGGGGGCCGCCTTGCTGACCACGAACCGGGCCAGGCCGCCGATGCAGGCGGTGAAGGACAGGTAGAAGGGCAGGTAGATGCCCAGGCCCAGCATGGTGAAGCGGGGCGTGATGAAGTAGATCACAATGGAGGCGATCAGTCCGCCGAAGAACACGGGGACATTGGCAATGCCGCCCACCACGGAGGCCACCGCCGCCGCCTGGGCCGCGGGGAACATCTCGCTGCCGAAGACGCCGCCGCCGTAGGCCTTCACCAGGATCAGCATGACGCCCACGGACACCACCGCGCCGATGATGCCGCCGATGACCTCGCCGTACCACTGGGCCTTGGGGTCGGAGTGGAGGATACTGCCGGACTTGAAGTCGTTCATGACGTCGCCGGTGAGGCCGGCGGCAATGGCCACGATGGCGGCCACGAACACGGCCTGGGTGACTTCCAGACTGCACACCACCTTGGCAATGGCCATGACGAAGATGCCGAAGACCTCCATGGGGTTGATGCCGGACTGACCCACGCACTGGGAGGACATGGCCGTGGTCAGCCACACGCCCAGCAGCGTGATGATAACGGCCACGATGGGCAGATCCAGCACAAAGATGAACAGCACCGCCAGAATCAAAATGGCGATGGGGGCCCAGCGCATGGAGACGATGGCGTCGCCGGCCTGGCCCTTATTGAACATCCCGCCGAAGATGGCCTTGGCCCGGGGGATGATCTCCTTGGCGGTGATGGCCAGGCCCACGCCCACCATCCAGCCAAGACCCAGGGAGCTCTTGATGCCCGCCGCCGCAGCGGCGTCCCAAAGGCCCGCGGCCTGGCCGCCGATGAGGATGCCGAAGTCGCCGATGCAGGCGCCCAGGAACCACACCAGAATCGTGGCGGGCCCGATCAGATAGCCCACGGCGATCAGCATGGGGGACCACCAGATGCCGCCCAGGGAGCCGAAGGACTGCATTTTTGTAAAGTTGGTCATGGCGGGCACCTTGCCGAACCAATCCCGCAGGAAGGTCCAGAGGCCGGCCACGCCCAGAGAGCCGAACAGAGCGCCGGTCTGCTTGCCGCCCTCGTCGCCCACGACCACCACTTCCGCGGCGGCCTGGCCCATGGCGTAGGGCATATCCGCGTCCACCACGAAGTGCTTGCGGATCAGTGACGTGAAGATCAGGCCCAGAATGGTGCCGCCCACCGTCACAATCATGACCTTTGCCACGCTGAATTCGGCATTGTTATTGAGGATAAAGATGCCGGGGATGGTAAACGCGAGACCGCCGGCCACCATGGACCCGGCGGACATGCAGGTATGGGCCACATTGATCTCGTTGACGTTGGTGTTGCCCAGCGCCTTCAGGGCGAACATGGACACCAGCGCCACGAACATGATGGGCCACGGCAGAGAAGACGCCTTCAGCGCCACGAACATGGACGAGCACGTCAGGATGACCGAGCCGATGATGCCAATGACAATGGCACGGACGGTGAACTGCTCCTTGAACGAGCTCGCGTGCTTGACCTTGCTTTGATCTAAAGCCATAGTAATACCTCCTCACCAAAATTTGCGTTTTTCGGTTCCCAATGGAATTGCTTCCGCACACGTTGGGATGACCCCTCCTGGTTGTACATTATACACGAAAGAGCCCGGAAAAGCAACGGATTCTTTCCAAAAAATCACAAATTCATTTCCCTGAAATTGGAAACCCCTCCATTCCCCAGTGAAGATGCGGATTTTCTGGGAGGTCCAACTGCGTAAACGAATTTCCGGACCGGGAAAGTGCGGCCCACTTTGAGAAGCTGTACCAATAGGTGACGGTATGCAGATTGGCAAGAAAAATTTTTGCCTGGCAAGGAAGAAACTCGCAGGAATCCTGACGGATTTCAAGAGT
>JAAWIL010000106.1 GCA_022796315.1 Oscillibacter sp.
AAAATCCTTGCAATCCGCCAGGATTGCGGCGGCTTTTTGCCTTGCTGGACAAAAAATCCCCTCGCCAATCCCCGCACGCTGAGATCCTAAACAGGCTCTGAGAAAAACAACCCCCCTCCAGGTATGCTGGAGGGGGTTGCTTCAGGTACGGGGAGGGAGGCGCTGGGGCGGCTCGGTGTAGCCCAGGGCGCCGGAGATTTTGGCGGTGGCCTGCCGCAGGGCGTCGATCACCTGGGAGATCTTGGTCTCCACCATGTGGGAGGTATAGCCGCTGACGCTCAGGGCCGCGACGACCCCGCCGGTATAGTCCCGGACCGGCATGGCCACACAGATCAGATCCTGGTCGTATTCGCAGCAGTCCATGGCATATCCCAGTCTGCGGACCTTCTCCAGCTCGTGGATCATGGCCTCTGCGGACATGATGGAGTTCTCTGTCATTTGGACGATCTCGTGAGAGTGATAATAGTTCAGGACCTCCTGATTGCTGAATTCCGCCAGAAAAATTTTCCCCAGGCCGGTGGCGTGCATGGGCTGACGGTCTCCTACGGAGACAACGGCGTGGAGCCGGCTGACAGGCTCCCGCTTGTGGATGATCACCACCTCATCGTCACTTTTGATGCCGAGATTGACGGTCTCAGAGACCTGGCCGCAGAGATCGGAGATGATCTCGGCATAGTTGGTGGAGAGCAGGCTGCTGGTGGTGGGAACGGAGAGACCCAGCTCATACAGGCCCCATCCCAGCCGGTAGGTCTGGGTGCTGCCGATTTTCTCCACCATGCGGTAGGACAGGTACGTATCCAGAATCCGGTGGACACCGCTCTTGCTGATGCCGGTGTTGTCGCTGATTTCCGTGATGGTGATGCCGGTGTCAGAGGGGTGATTGACCATGTAGAAAAGGATGTCCATGGATTTTTCCAGGGTCTGCACCGGATATTTTGGACGATAATTGGTTCGTTTCATGGGGAGAGTCCTCCTATAATATTACCGATCGTATCATGCAGTGTACCATATCTGCCCTGGTTTGACAATCCTTTTATATAGTCAAAACGCTGGAAAACCGGCACCCGATTTTCCAGGCGGGCAAAGCCCGACAGCCCATGAAAATGGGCTGAGTTTTGCCTGTGAAGTCTGCCTCAGGCCGCTTGGAGAGATAAGGAACAGACGCCTCTGGGGTCACAGGCCCCAAAGGCGTCTAGTTTGGTTTGGAAACGGAGCGCCGGAGATCAGTCCGCCGCTGCGGCCTGCAGGGCGTCAAAAGAGGCCATGCACTCCTCCACGGTGGCGCCCCCCAGCAGGTCCCGCACGATCAGGCAGGTGTTGCCCCACTGCTCCACGTTCATTCCCGCATTAGAGCCCAGGACGTAGACGCCCTCCTCAATGCGCTCGTTGAGGGGCCGCAGGGCGGGGACGCAGTCCACCTTCACATTCTTGGAGGGGGAGATGACCCGGTTGGTCTCCGAGTACACCCGGAGGGCCTCGTCGGAGGTCATGACCTCCAGAACGCTGACCGCGTCCTCCCGGTGCTCCGCCTCCGCGCCGATGCCGAACCCGGTCATGGGGATCACCGGCATCTGGCCCCGGCTACTGGGGAAGCCGATGACCTGCATCTCAAAATCCGTTTTGCCATAGGCCGTCTCCGTGTTCGCCGCGCCCCAGTAGGCCATGACAATAGGCGTCTTGCCCGACAGGAAGTCCGGGCCCTCCGCCTCGATGGCCTCGCTGACCAAGGCCTTCTCCGCATCAATATAGCCGCGGTCAATCAGGGTCTGGAGGAACTCGAAGCCGGGGCGCAGGTAGTCGCTGTACTTGGTCTTGCCGCTGTTGAGGTCCGCGATCTCCGCCGCCGTGTTTCCGCCGTTGTAGAGATCCGCGTAGGCCTGGGCGAAGACGAAGGTTTCCAGCCACCAGCGGTTGGCGCCGATGGGCGTCTCAATGCCGTTCTTCTGGAACACCCGGCAGCACTCCAGGAACTCCTCCGGGGTCTCCGGAAGGGCGAGGCCGTACTGGTTGAAGAGGTCCACATTGACGAACAGCCCGTAGGCCACGACCTCCTGGGGAATGGCCACCAGTTTTCCGTCCACAGTGTTGGCGGTGAGAATGACCTCCCGCAGGTTCTTCGCGCTCTCCAGATGGGAGAGGTCCATCAGCCTGCCCTCCGCCCCCAGAACCAGGATCGTGTCCGGATTGAGGAGATACAGATCGTCCATGTTGTTCCGGGCCCGGTTCAGGGTGACTTCGTCATAGGTTTTGTCCTGATAGTCCTCCGCGGTGTAGGTTCGGTACACCATGGTCACGCCCAGGGCCTCCTCGGCCATGGCCACCGTCAGGTCCGAGGCGGTGCGGGCCACATTTTCCGCGTTGGGGTCCGTTTTCTCCATGGGGCTGAAGAAGTTGACGGCCCGCTCCTCCTGTTCCTCCTGAATGATCAGATTTTCATACTCCCGGTATCCTCCGCAGGCGGTCAGGGACAACAGGGTGAGGACTGCCAGCCAGACGGAGCCGCCCCGCTGGAGGGTTCTTGTGAAATGATGTTTCATGGCAGATGCGCTCCTCCGATACATTGCTGGATGACTTTCTTCAGAAATTCCACGTCCAAGGGCTTGGCGACATGGGCGCTCATGCCGGCGTCCAGGGCGGCCTTCTCATCCTCGGCAAAGGCGTTGGCCGTCATGGCGATGATGGGGATGCGCCGGGCGTCCTCCCGGGGCAGGGCGCGGATGGCCCTGGTGGCCTCGTGACCGTTCATCACCGGCATCTGGACGTCCATCAGGATGGCGTCATAGGTGCCCTCCGGCGTTTGCCGGAAGCGATCCACAGCCAGACAGCCGTTTTCCACGATCTCGCAGGACGCGCCCTCCATCTCCAGGAGTTCCGCCAGGATCTCCGCGTTGATCGCGTTGTCCTCCGCCGCCAGGAACCGCAGGCCCTCCAGGGTGCTGCTCTGCCCGGCGCCGGCGTGGGCGGTCTCGTTGGGCAATGCCCACAGCTCCGCCACCTTCTCCCGGAAGGCGGAGACGAAAAAGGGCTTGGTGAGGATGCCGGTGCGGCTCATCTGAAGGGCCTCCTCGGTGCCCTCGGCGCCGTATTCCGCCAGGAACAGGATGGGAACGGGGGCGGGGAGGGCCTCCCGCAGGGCCGAGGCCGCCTGGATGCCGTCCCGGGCCAGGGTGTCCCAGTCCAGCAGGATCAGCTGGAACGGCTCCCCGCCGGAGGCGATCCACTCCAGAGCCTGCTGCGGATGGACGGCAATGTCCATCCGGACGCCGGTGCTCTCCATGAGGGCCTGCATGTTTTCCCGGGTCTCCGGGTCTTCGTCAACCGCCAGGACCCGGGAGATTCCCAGCTGCTTCCAGAACTGCTGGTTCGCCGCTTCCTCCAGGATGCGCAGCTCCAGATCCACCCGGAAGAGAGAGCCCCTGTCCACCTCACTGAAGACCTCGATGGTTCCGCCCATGAGTTCCACGATGCTCTTGGTGATGGCCATGCCGAGGCCGGTGCCCTGGACCTTGTTGGTGGTGCTGTTTTCCGCGCGGGTGAAGGCGTCGAAAATTGTTTCCAGGTACTCCGGGGTCATGCCGTAGCCGGTGTCCTCCACCTCAATGCGGATGTGCTCGTACTGGCTGGAGTGCTGCTTGAGGCCGGTGATGCGGAACCAGATCTGGCCGCCCTCGGGCGTGTACTTTACGGCGTTGGAGAGGAGGTTGATCAGAATCTGATTGATCCGGGTCTCGTCGCCCACCAGGTATTCATGACGGACGCCCGTGACCTCCACATGGAAGGTCTGCCCCTTGGCCTTGGCCATGGGCTGGATGATGGCGTCCGTGGAGGAGACCACGTCGTTGAGGGCGAAGGGCTCCAGATTGAGGACCACCTTTCCGCTCTCGATCTTCGAGACATCCAGAATGTCGTTGATCAGGCTGAGAAGATGCTGGCCGGAGGCGGTGATCTTCCGGGTGTACTCCCGGACCTTGGCGGGGTTCTCGGCGTCCCTGGCCAGGAGGGTGGTGAAGCCCAGCACCGCGTTCATGGGGGTGCGGATATCGTGGGACATGTTGGACAGGAAGGTGGTCTTGGACTCGCTGGCGATCTGGGCGGCCTGAAGGGCCTCCGCCAGCTGCTGGCTGTAGATCCGCCGCTCCTCCTCCCGCTCCTTGCGGATTTTGTCCCGCTGCCTCCAGTTGAGGTAGTATGGGGCGAGGCACAGGAGGAAGGCCGCCAGGGTGGAGATCACCACGTAGAGGATGATTTGATTGACGATCTGTCCCTCCTGCTGGATGGCCTCCACCGGGACGTAGCCCACCAGGAAGACGGTTCCGCCGTTGACGGACCACATGTAGTTGAGGGCGTGGACGCCCCGGATATTGTGGTAGAAGAGGATGTTCTTGCCGCTGTGGAGGCAGTTCTCCACCTCCTCCCGGATTCTCGCGTCCTCGATGGCGTTGGCCCGGTAGAAATCGGCCAGGTTCAGGTGGCCCGCGCTCCGCATTCCCATGCCCTTGGGCTTGAGGACAAAGCGCTCGCTCATGGAGTCCATGATATACAGGGAGGCCTGCTTGTTATAAAAGCCGTCCGGCAGGGATTTGTCAATGGCGTCGTAGACATACTCGGCATAGAGGGTCCCGATCTCCCGCCCCTCCCGCACCACGGGGCATTTGATGGTGTAGGACCAGGTGCCCATGTAGTTCAGGTAGGACTGGGAGATGGGCAGGTTCAGGACGTGCCCTCCCGCGGAGAAGTCCAGACCCTCCTCAGTGAAGCGCTCCCCGGTGTTGGAGACGCCCTCGGTCTCTCCGGCGAGGATCAGGGACATCTTCGACATGGTCTGGTTCTTCTCATAGGCGCGGATGTAGTCCTCCGGGTTCTCCGCCCGGGCGATCTCCTGGGCAATTAGCGTTTGGAACTCCGCCTCGCTCCGCATGATGGCCTCAATGGAGCTCTTGATCAGATCCAGGCTCTCACTGAGGTTCTGGATTGCGGAATCAGACATCTCCTGGGAAAATTTTCGGGAGATGTTATAAACAATCGTCCCCAAAATACAAAAAACCAACACAATCGAGAGGAGCAGGGGCAGTCCTCTTCGCGTTTCCGGCGTCTCTTTCATTGGCTATCTCCATTCCAAAAAACAGGAAGAGCGGAGCCGGGGGGGCCTATGGTCGGTACGCGGCTCCGCGGGAGGGGGTCCGGTGGATGCTTTATTCATATTATACTATTCCCACCATTTGAGTGTCAACAGTTTCCAAGGAGTGGACGGGTCCTCACGCGGATTTTAGAACCTGTATTCATAATCGGGGGATGCCGGATGGACGAGGATTTTTCTCGTCAGACAAGGAAAAGCGACGCAGTATGGCGGGAAAAAGACCCCCCAGACGGCGTTCATCGGTTGTGAATACAGGTTCTTAAACCGGAAAACGCCGTAGGGGCGGGGCTCTGTCTCCGCCCGTCCCCTGCGGCCTCCGGATTTTCCCTGAGCCGGCAGGGTCTGGACCCTGGTACAGGGCCCGGACGGTGATTTTGTCACGGTACAGGATGGAAAATCCGGCTATCATGGAGCACAACATCTGCGCGCAGGATCTCTGCGCGCGGACGAGATCCGACATAAGGAGGAGCTTTTGGGATGGAAACTGCGGTACGAAGGGCCCGGAGGAAGGCGCTGGTGGATCAGGGGCGCTGTGTGGCCTGCGGATGCTGTATGAAGGTCTGCCCCCTGGGGGCGATCCGGGTGGTGGACGGCGTGGCCGCCCAGGTCCAGGAGGAGAAGTGCGTGGGCTGCGGCAAGTGCGCCAGGGAGTGCCCCGCGACGGTGATTGCCATCCGGGAGGTGGAGTCATGAAGAAACACTGGTATGACTACTTATGGATCGTATCTATGACCTATCTGATCCTGGGATTTTTCAACATCCTCTTTGCCTGGCTGGGACTCTTGTGCTTCTTCATTCCCCTGCTGATCGCCCTGATCGGCGGGAATAAGGCCTACTGCAACCGCTACTGCGGCAGAGGGCAGCTGTTCGGCCTGCTGGGCGGGCGGTTTGGCCTCTCCCGGAGGAAGGACATTCCCGGCTGGATGAAGAGCAAGGTCTTCCGCTATGGATTTTTGGCCTTTTTCTTTACGATGTTCTTCCTCATGCTGTGGAACACGTATCTGGTCTTTGCCGGCGCCCGGGAGCTGCGGCAGGTGGTGACGCTGCTGTGGACCTTCAAACTGCCCTGGCACTGGGCCTACCACGGGACGCTGCTGAGTCCCGGCGTGGCGCAGTTTGCCTTTGGGTTTTACAGCGTCATGCTGACCTCCACCGTGCTGGGGCTGATCACCATGGTGCTGTTCAAGCCCCGCAGCTGGTGCGTCTACTGCCCGATGGGGACTATGACGCAGCTGATCTGCCGGGCCAAACACGGAAAAGGGTGATCTTGTCACGGAAGAGAAGGGAAAAACGGGGTATGCTGTTCCCATCAAATAAAAACATAAGGAGGAACCAAAAATGTCTGTACAGCAGATTACCAAGGAGAATTTCCAGCAGGAGGTGGTCCAGAGTCAGGAGACGGTTTTGCTGGACTTCTGGGCGGACTGGTGCGGCCCCTGCCGGATGGTGGGCCCGGTGCTGGAGGAGATCGCCGGGGAGCGCACGGATATCAAGGTGGGCAAGGTCAATGTGGATGAGCAGCGGGAGCTGGCGGCGGCCTTCCAGATCATGAGCATCCCCACGCTGGTGGTCATGAAGGGCGGCAAGGCGGTGAACCAGGCGGTAGGTGCGCGGCCGAAGGAGCAGATCCTCGCCATGCTCTGAGCCGGAGAGCTGCGGCGAGAACCGCCGTTGAGAAGAATCCCCGCCCGCCGCAGACAGCGGCGGGCGGGGATTCCATCTGAACGGAACGGCCGGAAGTCCTCTGTGCCATGGTTTGCGGCTGGCGCCGTAAACGGCGGCGGGCAAACCGGCTCCCATCCGCTCATGCTTTAAGAGCCTGTTTAAAATCTCCCCGCGCATGTCTTGGCGGCGTATTATCCGCCCTGACTGCGTTAAAAATCCTTGCCATCCGTCAGGATGCCTGCGG
>JAAWIL010000256.1 GCA_022796315.1 Oscillibacter sp.
CTTTGGGCAAAACTTGATGCAGTACCCGCATTCCTTGCATCGCTCGAAATCAATTCTTACTTCATTCACAATTTCTGCCGCCTTTCCTCAGTAATTACGCCTCACTCCAGCAACCGATAATTCTGTTATTTAGAATTATGAATCTGTATTTGGAATGAACTTGCGATGATTGTAACACCGGGTTTTGATGCTGTCAAGAGATTGTCAATGGATTTGGGAGTAAAATTTCGGGGATCAATTTTGGAGAAGGTGTTCAATTTTGGGAGGGAGATCTCTGAAGTTCTTCTGCTTACAAAGCTTGGAAACCTCTCAAAAACAAAGAAATCTATGAGAAAGGATTGTAAAATCAAAAGGAATGTGATATAATTAACTTTCATGAAAAGCTCCGGGAAGGGAAGGCTGTGATGCGGTGGCAGCCCTGCCGGAGCGGCACGGCGCAGGTTTTCCAAGGGAGACGGTCCGGCGGAGAAGCACCTGTGTCGAGGTTCTAAATATGGGAATATGATTCTGTTAGTTAAGAATATCAATGAGCATACGGAAGCTGAGGCGGCAAAAGATGATCTTGACGTATTTCACTTTGGGCATACAACCACAGTCTACACGTTATTTACGGATGCTTAGGAATATTTATTTAGCGCGGATGGGAAAAAATACAATCCCGATGACACAGGTGTCCATAACAGCGAGCAGGGCGTCAAGAATATGATAAACAGCATGAAGGCCTTGAACGCTGACATCTATTTTGAGGACAAGCAGCAGGTGGATTTGATGATTGCCGTCATTCGCGCCGCCAGCGAGAAGCTGCAAATGGAACGGAAAATCTGATGGCGGGCATACCGTCAGGCCAGTGTCTTTTTATGCCCTTGTCCAGTGCAGTTCCTCGAGTTTTCCAAACTGAAGCTGATCGCCTGCACCGGACAGGAGAACGTCATGTTTTTGCACAGCATAGAGTGCTGAGAAAGGAGAGTCACCCATGCTGCCCAATACAAAATACGAGATACGCTATTTACATACAGACGATGTGGAGCAATACAACGCGCTGCTGCGGTATTCTTTTCAGATCACGGAACAGGAATTATCCAAATGCGGCTGGCGGGAGGAGGAGATCAAGCGGTCCAAATTCCCCATTTTGAAGCGGGCGGATGTGCTGGGTTGTTTTGATATGGGCGCGCTGGTGTCTCAGATTGCGGTCTACTCAGTGAAAATAAACGTGTATGGAGCGGTCTGTCCGGCGGGGTTTGTCACCAGCGTGTGCACCTATCCGGAGTACACAGGAAACGGCATTATGAAACGCCTGATGCGACAGAGTCTGGAGCACATGCGGCAGAAGCAGCAGCCCTTGGCCCTGCTGTTCCCCTACTCCATCCCGCTGTACCGGAAAATGGGCTGGGAGATCATCTCCAACAAGATCACCTACTCGGTCAAGGACCGGCAGATCCCTGTGCGGACCGCCCCTGGCTACGTCCGGCGGGTTGCCTGGGAAAATGAGGATTTCCGCAATCTCCATGCCCAGTTCGCCGCCGGCACCCATGGGTGCCTCTACCGCAACGCCCTGGCCTGGGAGGAGTATTGGCGCTGGAACGAGGACGACACGATGGTGGCGATCTACTACGATGTGAACGAACGGCCAAGCGGCTATATGGTGTACCTCATCAAAGAGGATATAATGCACATTAAAGAGATGATTTACCTCAGCCGGGAGGCCCAGGAAGGGCTTTGGGAATACATACGGGCCCACGACTCCATGATTGATGAGGTGCGGGGCAGCTCCTACTTCAGCGATCCCATTGCCTTTGAGCTGGAGGACGGGGACATCCGGGAGACGATCCGCCCCTACATTATGGGCCGGATTGTGGATGTGGAGCAGTTTTTCCAGCGCTATCACTGCGACCCCGCCGCGGAGAACACCAGCATTTCCTTTGAGCTAGAGGACCGCTTCCTGCCCTGGAATCACAAGACACTCACCGTCCGGTTTCACCGGGGCGAGTGTGCGGTCACCAAGGCAGTGGGGGCGCCCAGCGTCCGTCTGTCCATCGCCGCGCTGACCACGCTGCTGCTGGGGTATAAAACCGCCGCCAAGCTGCACCGTATGGGCCGGATCACTGCGGAGCGGGAGACCGTCCGGATGCTGGACGATATCCTGCTCCATGAGACGCCCTATATTTCGGATTATATCTGAACATAATTGGGGAACTGTGTGCGCGCTTTGAGGGGACTGGGAGAAATCCCAGTTCTCAGACGGTCGAAAAGCGGGGAGATTGCTTTGACGGAAAGGAGGGGTTCCCCGCGCTATTTCAATCAGGGATGTTCAGAATGTTTTCAAGTTCTGGACATCTTGCCTCAGCTTGTCGAAAAAACCCTTTTGAAAAGCTAAGGACTGGGATTTCTCCCAGTCCTTTTTCTGCGGTATTCTTTGTTGTGACCTGCTGTATGACATTGTTTATGGATGCCTTGACCGCTTTGCCAGTTCCGCAAAAACCGCCAAAAGCACACGGGATGGAGGGCTCTATGGGCTCACGATTTGGATGCCGCTGCAGTTCTTCACTCAGTTCCTGTGATTCGTGTGCCAGGGGCACCACGACATGTGGTCGTCCACCATTCCGACGGCCTGCATAAAAGCGTATATAATGGTCGATCCCACGAATTTGAAGCCCCTCTTTTTTAAATCCTTGCTGATCTGGTCGGAGAGCGGGGTGGAGGCGGGCAGCTCCGCCATGCTGTGGGGCGTGTTGACGATGGGAGTACCGCCGACATAGGACCAGATGAATCGGTCGAAACTGCCGTACTCCTTTTGGATTTCGAGAAACGCTTTTGCGTTTCCAATGGCCGCGTTGATCTTGCCCCGGTGCCGGATAATCCCCGGGTTTGCCGCAAGCTCCTCAACTTTTGCGTCGTCATAAAGGGCGACTTTTTGGGGATCAAACTTGTCAAAAGCAGCACGAAAGGCCTCCCGTTTTTTCAGCACGGTGATCCATGCCAAACCGGCCTGCATCCCCTCCAGGATCAGCATTTCAAACAATTTCTGATCGTCGTGGAGGGGCCGGCCCCACTCGTTGTCGTGGTAGTCGATGTAGATCTGATCAGGACCGGCCCATTCGCATCTGCGGATTTCTT
The DNA here is from genome assembly GCA_022796315.1 of Oscillibacter sp. Classification (GTDB taxonomy): domain Bacteria; phylum Bacillota; class Clostridia; order Oscillospirales; family Oscillospiraceae; genus Oscillibacter. The sequence goes on from JAAWIL010000256.1 coordinate 3,115, forward strand.
CCATAAACCTTCCCTCCTTTGGAGGACAGCGTAGCATAAAATACCGGAAAATGCAAGGTGAGTCAAAGAGAAGCGTCAAGACAGAGGGGATTTCCGGCAGGTTCATCCGCACATACGGGGGAGCCGGGGAGGGGAATCATTTTACAGTGAGGGCAGTCACGGGAGCGTCCAGCTTTTTGGCAGTTAATTTTATCATTTTCGGAAAAATGATAAAATTGAGTTGACAGGAAGGATCTGGGGCGGTATCATATCGGTGAGCCCATGGCCCAAGCGGAAAACGAATTGTGAAGTTGGTATGTTATGCGCACAGTAAACGATAGCAAACGCTGTCAGGCACTTTTGACTCCGGAGATTGTGGCGATGCTGACCCAGATCCATGAGTACAAGGGGGAGCAGGCATCCATTTTGGCGGACAAGGCGGAGATGCTGGCGCCGCTGGCGGAGATGGCAAGGGTGCAGAGCACTGAGGCCTCCAACAGGATGGAGGGAGTCTCCGCATCGGACAGCCGGATCAGGAAGCTCGTTTTGGACAAGACCACGCCCCGGACGCGGGATGAGCGGAAGATTGCCGGATACCGGGACGTTTTGACCGCTGTCCAGGAGAACTACGCCTACCTTCCGCCCAAGACCTCTGTGATTTTGCAGATGTATCACGACCTCGGCAAGTACAGCGGGGGCGCTTTGGGCGGTGTCTATCGGAGTACGGACGGCGGCGCGGGGGAAGAGGGCACGCCGGGGCGGCGCATTTCCCCTCAGCCGGTGCCTGCGGAGGAGATTCCGCAGGCGATGGAGCGCCTGTGCGCGTCCTTCGATGAGGCCCTGCGCAATCCCGTCATGGACCCGCTGCTCCTGACCCCGCTGTTTGTGCTGGATTTTCTTTGCATCCAGCCATTCCACGGCGGAAATGGCCCCATGAGCCGCCTTTTGACCCTGCTGCTGCTGGATCGCGCGGGGTATCTTGTGGGGAACTATATCAGCCTTGAGAAGCGGATCGAGGAGACCCGGGAGGCGTATGACAAGGCGCTGCGCCGGAGCTCCGCGGGATGGCGCGAGGAGAGGAACAGGGACATCCCCTTTGTCGGCTATGTTCTGGAGACGGTCCTGGCGTCTTACCGGGAGCTCTCCCGACAGATTCAGCGGCTGCCGGCCAGCGGCGTTTCCAAGCCCGACCGCGTTCGGGAGATGATTAAGGGGGCCCCGGGCAGGATCACCAAGGCGGAGATTCTGGAGGGGTGTTCGGACATCAGTCAGGTGACGGTGCAGAGAGCGCTGATGGAACTGCGGAAGAGCGGGGAGATCATCAAGCTGGGCGGCGGGAGGTATACCGCCTATATTTGGAACAGGGAGAGAAAATGACATGATTACTGGGGAACTGAAGAACAAGATCAATGCCCTCTGGGAGATTTTCTGGACCGGCGGCATTACCAACCCTTTGGACGTGGTGGAGCAGATGACGTACCTCATGTTCATCCACGACCTGGACGAGACGGACAACCTGCGGGCCAAGGAGAGCGCCATGCTGGGCCTGTCCTATGAGAGCGTGTTCGGGGCGGAGGTGTGGATCGGCCAGGGGACCATCCCCGGCAGTCAGCTGAAATGGTCCACCTTCCACGATTTCCCCGCCGGACAGATGTACAGCCTCATGCAGGAGTGGGTGTTTCCCTTCATCAAGACCCTCCACGCCGGCAGGGACAGCGCCTACGCCAAGTACATGGACGACGCCATTTTTAAGATTCCCACCCCGCTGATGCTGGACAAGGTGGTTACGGCCCTGGATGGCATCTATGACCAGATGGGCCGGGACAGCGATGTCCGGGGCGACGTGTATGAGTACCTCCTGTCCAAGATTGCCACCGCCGGAGTCAACGGCCAGTTCCGCACGCCCCGCCATATTATCCGGATGATGGTGGAGCTGATGGACCCTGGTCCGGATGATGTGATCTGCGACCCGGCCTGCGGCACGGCGGGCTTTCTGGTGGCGGCGGGGGAGTACCTGCGGGAGCGCCGGAAGGAGGAGGTTTTCTTCGACCAGGGGAAGAAGGACCACTTCATGAATCACATGTTCCACGGCTATGACATGGACCGGACCATGCTCCGCATCGGGGCCATGAACATGATGACCCACGGGGTGGACAGCCCCTCCATCGAGTACCGGGACAGTCTCAGCGACCAGAATCCGGATCGGGAGATGTACTCCCTGATTTTGGCGAATCCCCCCTTCAAGGGCAGCCTGGACGCGGACATTGTCTCCGCCGATCTCCTGAAAACCTGCAAGACCAAGAAGACGGAGCTGCTGTTTCTGGCACTGTTTTTGAAGATGCTGAAGGTGGGCGGCCGGGCAGCTGTCATTGTGCCGGACGGCGTGCTGTTCGGGTCCTCCAAGGCCCATCAGGACATCCGGCGGGAGCTGGTGGAGAACCACTGTCTGGAGGCCGTGATCTCCATGCCCTCCGGGGTGTTCAAGCCCTATGCCGGGGTGTCTACCGGTGTGTTGGTGTTCACCAAGACCGGCCACGGCGGGACGGACCAGGTGTGGTTTTATGACATGAAGGCCGACGGGCTGAGCCTGGACGACAAGAGGACGCCGGTGGCGGAGAATGATATTCCTGAGATCGTCGCCCGGTTCCATGACTTGGCCGGGGAGGCCGGCCGGGCCCGGACCGAGCAGTCCTTCCTGGTGTCCAGGGGGGAGATTGTGGAGAATGGGTATGATCTGTCGATTAACAAGTATAAGAAGACGGAGTATGTGCCGGTGGAGTACCCGCCTACCAGTGAGATTTTTGCCCAGCTGCGCCAGCTGGAGGCGGAGATTCAGAAGGGGCTGGAGGAATTGGAGGGGATGGTGTGATGGAAGTCAAAAGTATTGCTGAGATAAACTGTTATGCTGGCTCTTCTGTTAATCCGCTCAACACTCCGGAAACGCTATATGAATTATACAGCGTACCAAGTTTTGATTCTCAGTATCCAGAAATTATAAAAGGCGCAGATATTGGATCGGCAAAGATAACGGTTGAAGAAGGGGATGTGTTAATATGTAAAATTAACCCTAGAATTAATAGGGTATGGGTTGTGCAGCATCATACTGAATATCCCTTATTGGCATCATCTGAGTGGATTGTAATTAGAAATCAAGAGATAGATTCAAATTATCTAAAATGGTATTTTTCCTCTCCATTTTTTAGAAAAATGATCGTTTCTCAAGTTGCAGGAATCGGTGGATCACTTACCAGAGCACAACCTAAGCAAGTTGCCAAATACCCTGTTCCTATTCCTGATTTTGCTACCCAGAAAGCAATTTCTTCCGTGTTAGAGAAGCTAGATTTTCTGGTTTTTCTTCGCAAAAGCCAGCTTGCTGAGTTGGATGAACTGATTAGGGCGAGGTTTGTGGAGATGTTTGGGGACTTAAAATACAACAGTATGGACTGGCCTGTTGACAAGTTTAATGACTTTGCTACAATAGATACTACGATGATTCATGATTTCACAGAATATGGAGACTATCCACACATAGGAATTGACAGCATTGAAAAAGATACTGGAAATCTTTCTGGTTATCGGACAGTTAAAGAAGATGGAGTGATTAGCGGAAAATACCTGTTTACACCAGAACATATTATTTATAGCAAGATTCGACCAAATTTGAACAAAGTTGCTTTGCCCGATTTCATAGGAGTATGCTCTGCGGATGCGTATCCGATTTTGCCCAAAAAGGGAAAATGTAACCGAGTATTTCTTGCGTATACATTAAGAAGTCCAGTTTTCTTAGATTATATTTTAGCGTTTTCAAATAGAACAAACCTACCTAAAGTTAATAAACAACAGGTAGAAGGTTTCTGC
>JAAWIL010000107.1 GCA_022796315.1 Oscillibacter sp.
CGCAGGCATCCTGACGGATGGCAAGGATTTTTAACGCAGTCAGGGCGGATAATACGCCGCCAAGACATGCGCGGGGAGATTTTAAACAGGCTCTCAGCCTCTCGCCGCCCCGCTCCGGGCCGGGGGCGCGCGGTCCAGCAGCTCCGTGCCCAGGGACGCCGCCACGATGACGACCGCCCCCGCCATCTGCACCGGCGTCAGGGTCTCCCGGAACAGCGCCACGCCCACAATCGTGCTGACCACCACCTCCAGGGCCGAGAGGATGCAGGTGGTGGTGGGCTTGACATAGCAGGAGGACTTGACGAAGCAGATGTTGGCGATCAGCGTGCAGGGGATGCCCAGGGCCAGGACGCTGCCCAGCACCTCCAAGCCGCCGGGGGCCGTGAAGCTGCGCAGAATCTTGCCGTGATCGGCAAAGAGGGCCATCAGGGCCGAGGCCCCCAGGAAGCCGTAGGTCAGCATGGTGTCCCGCCGGTAGCGGCCGGCGAAGTAGCGGGGGACCGAGACCTGGGCGGCAATGCCCACGCCGTTCAACAGCGCCCCCAGGATGCCCAGCGCGTCAAAGCGCAGCGCGCCCCCCAGGAGGTTCGTAATCATCACCGCCCCCAGGATGCAGAAGACGATGGACACCGCCTGTTTCCCCCGCACCCGCTCCCGAAACACCACCAGCCCGATCAGGCACACCCACACGGGGCTCATGAAGGACAGCACCGCCGCCATGGCCACCGGAATCCGCTGGACGGCAAAGGCATAGCCCAGGAAGCCGCAGGTGTAGGTCAGGGCTCCGAAGAGCAGGGAGATCAGAATCCCTTTCCGCTCCACCCGCAGCACCCGGGGGTCCCGGACGCCGTGAAAGACCAGCAGGCCCACGCCGGTGAGCAGGCACCGGAGATAGGCCACCTCCAGACTGGTGTAGTCCGCTTCGCTGAGACTGCGGGTAAAGATCCCCATCAGTCCCCACAGGCCGGCGGAGCCTGCGGCCATGATGATCCCCTTCAAGCGGTCTGACATCCCGCGTCCCTCCCCCGGCCAGGCGTTTCACACACAACGGGCCCTCTCCGGGCCGCTGGGCTCATTTTAGACGATTTTCCCCCCGCTTGCAAGAGCCTTTTTCAGGTTTTTCCAATCTCCTTCCCGGCCGCCGGGGGAGCAGGGCCAAAAAGGTCCCCCCTTTGAAAAAGTGCACAAAACCCTCCGGCCCGGAGGCGGAAAAGTTTACCGGGAAATTCCGCCGGAGCCGTTGACTGTTGGGGGAAAAACCCTCATAATGTCAAAGAACCATTGTAAAGCAGCGGAATGATCGGAAAAGGGCAGGAGGACAGTTATGAAAAAGGGCTATTTGGTGCTCCAGGACGGCCGGGCCTTCGAGGGCATCCGGTTCGGCGGGGAGGCGGACGCCGTGGGAGAGCTGGTGTTCACCACCGGCATGTGCGGCTACATCGAGACCCTGACGGACCCCAGCTACGCGGGGCAGATCGTCATGCAGACCTATCCCCTCATCGGCAACTACGGCATCATCCGGCAGGATTTCGAGGGCGCGTGCCACGTAAAGGGCTATGTGGTCCGGGAGTGGTGCGAGACCCCCTCCAATTTCCGCACGGACCTGGACCTGGACACCTGGCTGAAGGAGCAGAAGGTCCCGGGGCTGTACGGCGTGGACACCCGGGAACTCACCCGGATCATCCGGGAGCACGGCGTCATGAACGCCATCCTCTGTGACGAAATTCCCCCGGACCTCTCGGCCGTGCCGGCCTACGCCGTCGCCGGCGTGGTGGAGGAGGTCACCTGCAAAGCCCCCGCCCTCTTTCCCGCCGAGGGACCGGAGCGCTTCCGAGTCAGCCTCATCGACTACGGAGCCAAGCGCAACATCATCCGGGAGCTCCAGAAGCGGGGCTGCGCCGTCCAGGTCTGTCCCGCCGCGGTCTCCGCGGAGGAGCTGCTGGCCTCCGGGCCCGACGGGCTCATGCTCTCCAACGGCCCCGGAGACCCGGCGGAGAACACCTACCAGATTGCCCAGATCCAAAAGCTCCTGGGGAAGGTCCCCCTGTTCGGCATCTGCCTGGGACATCAGCTCACCGCCCTGGCCGCCGGCGGGTCCACCTATAAGCTGAAATACGGCCACCGGGGCGTGAACCAGCCGGTGCGGGATCTCCGGGGCACCCGGACGTATATCACCAGCCAGAACCACGGCTACGCCGTGGACTCCGACACCGTAAAGGCCGGGAGGATCTCCTTCGCCAACGCCAACGACGCCACCTGCGAGGGAATCGACTACCCGGAGCTGCGGGCCTTCACCGTGCAGTTCCACCCGGAGGCCTGCACAGGCCCCAAGGACACCGCGTTCCTCTTTGACCGCTTTGTGGACCTCATGAAAGGAGGCGACCTGTAATGCCGCTGGATCGAAGCATTCAAAAAGTCCTGGTGATCGGCTCCGGCCCCATCGTCATCGGCCAGGCTGCCGAATTCGACTACGCCGGGGCCCAGGCCTGCCGGGTGTTGAAGGAGGCGGGGATCAACGTGGTCCTCTGCAACTCCAACCCCGCCACCATCATGACCGACCAGGCCATGGCGGACGAGATCTACCTGGAGCCCCTGACCCCGGAGACCATCAAGCGGATCATCCGCAAGGAGCGGCCCGACTCCCTCCTGGCGGGCCTGGGCGGGCAGACGGGTCTGACCCTGGCCATGCAGCTGGACAAGGAGGGGTTCCTCCAGGAGCAGAACGTCCGGCTCCTGGGCACCGACGCCGCCGCCATCTCCCAAGCTGAGGACCGGGAGCTCTTCAAGGAGGCCATGGCGGAGATCGGCCAGCCGGTGATTGCCTCGGACATCGCCGGGACCGTGGAGGACGCTTTGGACGTGGCGAAGCGCATCGGCTATCCCGTCATCGTCCGCCCCGCCTTCACCCTGGGCGGCGCCGGAGGCGGCGCGGCCAAGGACGAGACCGAGCTGCGCCTCATCGCCCAGACGGGCCTGGACGCCTCTCCCATCACCCAGGTGCTGATTGAAAAGGCCATCTTCGGGTGGAAGGAGATTGAGTTCGAGACCATGCGGGACAGCGTGGGGAACGTCATCGCCGTCTGCTCCATGGAGAACCTGGACCCCGTGGGCATCCACACGGGAGACTCCATCGTGGTGGCCCCCACCCAGACTCTGGCGGACCGGGAGTTCCAGATGCTGCGCTCCGCCTCTCTGGAGATCATCACGCACCTGGGAATCGTGGGCGGGTGCAACGTGCAGCTGGCCCTGAACCCCGACAGCTTCGAGTACGCCGTCATCGAGGTGAACCCCCGGGTGTCCCGGTCCTCGGCCCTGGCCTCCAAGGCCACCGGCTATCCGATTGCCAAGATCACCACGAAGATTGCCCTGGGGTACACCTTGGACGAGATCAAAAACGACATCACCGGCAAGACCTGCGCCTGCTTTGAGCCCACGCTGGACTACATCGTGGTGAAAATGCCCAAGTGGCCCTTTGACAAGTTCGCCGACGCCTCCCGGACCCTGGGCACCCAGATGAAGGCCACCGGCGAGGTGATGTCCATCGCCCCCAGCTTTGAGATGGCCCTGATGAAGGCCGTCCGGGGGGCGGAGATCGGGCAGGACTCCCTGAACCGGGCCCCCGACGGCGACGCCCCCATCTGGGAGCGCCTGCGGCGGGCGGACGACCGGCGGCTCTTCACGATCTTCGAGGCGCTGAAATCCGGCGTCTCCGTCGGGGAGATCTTCGGCATCACCCGGATTGACCGTTGGTTCCTGTCCAAGATCAAGCGCCTGGCGGACTTCGAGCTGGCCCTGGAGCGGGAGGGCCTGACGGCGGAGCGCTACGAGACCGGCAAGCGCCTGGGCTATCCTGACGGGACGCTGCTGCGCCTCTCCGGAGCGGAGGAGCTCCCTTCCGCGTCCCCGGCCGCCGTGTACAAGATGGTGGACACCTGCGGCGCGGAGTTTGACGCGGAGACGCCCTACTTCTACTCCACCTTTGACCGCTTCTGTGAGTCCCGGTCCTTCCCCCGGTCCGGCAAGCCCGTCATCATGGTCCTGGGCTCCGGTCCCATCCGGATCGGCCAGGGCATCGAGTTTGACTACTCCTCCGTCCACTGCGTGTGGACCCTCCAGTCCCTGGGCTACGAGGTAGTCATTGTCAACAACAACCCCGAGACCGTCTCCACGGACTACGACACCGCGGACCGGCTCTATTTCGAGCCCCTGTATCCCGAGGACGTGATGCACATCATCGCCGTGGAGCGGCCCGTGGGGGTCGTGGTGGCCTTCGGCGGGCAGACGGCCATCAAGCTGACGGCCTTTTTGGACAGCCAGGGGATTCCCATCCTGGGCACCAGCGCCGAGTCCATCGACATGGCGGAGGACCGGGAGCGGTTCGACGAGCTGCTGGAGCGCTTCCACATCAAGCGCCCCCAGGGCCGGGGCGTGCTGACCCTGGCGGAGGCTCTGGAGGCCGCCCATGACCTGGGATACCCGGTGCTGCTGCGGCCCAGCTACGTCATCGGCGGGCAGAATATGGTCATCGCCCACAACGACGAGGACGTGCGGACCTACATGGAGGTGATCCTCTCCGGGAAGATCGAGAACCCGGTGCTGGTGGATCAGTACCTCCAGGGCCGGGAGCTGGAGGTGGACGTGATCTCCGACGGCGCCGATGTGCTGATTCCCGGCGTCATGCAGCACATTGAGCGCACCGGCGTTCACTCCGGCGACTCCATCGCCGTCTATCCCCCCTTCTCCATCGGCGACAAGCAGCTGAAGACCATCATTGACTGCTCCGAGAAGCTGGCGCTGTCCCTGAAGACCCGGGGCCTCATCAACATCCAGTACCTCATCTACCAGGGGGAGCTGTACGTCATCGAGGTAAACCCCCGGGCCAGCCGGACGGTGCCCTACATCTCCAAGGTCACCGGGGTGCCCATGGTGGACCTGGCGGCCCGGGTCATGGTGGGCCAGCCCCTGAAATCCCTGGGCTACGGCACGGGGCTCTATCAGACGCCGCCCTATGTGGCGGTGAAGGTTCCCGTCTTCTCCTTCGAGAAGCTCACCGACGCCAACGCCGCCCTCTCCCCGGAGATGAAGTCCACCGGCGAGGTTCTGGGCCTGGGCAAGAACCTGCAGGAGGCCCTCTTCAAGGGCCTGGTCTCCGCCGGGTACAAGGTGGAGAAGGCCACCCACGGCGGGGCGCTGCTGTCCGTGAACCACCGGGACCAGCCGGAGATCGTGGGCATCGCCCGGAAGCTGGACGAGCTGGGCTTCCAGCTCTACGCCACCGACGGCACCGCCCGGGAGATTGAGCAGCTGGGCGTGGACGTGGAGATCGTGGGCAAGCTGGGCCAGGACAACCGCGTCTTCCAGCTGCTGGAGACGGGGAAGATCGACTATGTGATCCTCACCGGCTCCACGGAGCCCCGGTACATCCGGGACTTCATCCGCCTGAACCGCCGCTGCGTCCAGCTGGGCATTCCCTGCCTGACCTCCCTGGACACGGCCAACGCCCTGACGGACATCCTGGCCAGCCGCTACAAGCAGAGCAACACCGAGCTGGTGGACATCTGCCACCTGCGGACGGCCCGGCAGAAGCTCCCCTTCGCCAAGATGCAGACCTGCGGCAACGACTACATCTTCCTGGAGAACTTCGACCAGTCCATCACCTGCCCGGAGTCCCTGTGCGTCACCTTCTGCGACCGGCACTACGGCGTGGGCGCCGACGGCATCATCCTCATGGAGCGCTCGGACATCGCCGACGCAAGGATGCGGATGTTCAACAGCGACGGCAGCGAGGGCGCCATGGCCGGCAACGCCCTGCGGTGCATGGGCAAATACCTCTACGACAACGGGATCGTCCGCCGGGAGGCCCTGCGGATTGAGACCAGCAGCGGCATCAAGACCGTCTCCCTCTACACCTCCGACGGCAAAGTGACCTCCGCCAGCGTGGACATGGGAAAGGCGACCCTGGACACGGCGGCCCTGAAGTTCACCATCCCGGAGCGGACGGTGGTAGACTATCCCGTCCGGATCGGCGGGCGGCCCTACAACATCACCTGCGTGGACGTGGGCAACCCCCACTGCGTGGTGTTCTGTCCCCGGGTGGACGCGGTGGACGTGGAGACCATCGGCCCCCTCTTTGAGCGGGCCCCCTATTTCCCCCAGCGGATCAACACGGAATTCATCCGGGTGGTGAATCCCACCACCATCAAGATGCGGATCTGGGAGCGGGGCAGCGGCGAGACCATGGCCTGCGGCACCGGCGCCTGCGCCGCTGCGGCGGCGGCCATCGCCAACGGCTTCTGCGCCAAGGACACCGACATTACCGTCCGGGTGAAGGGCGGAGACCTGGTGGTCCACTACACCGACGAGAGCGTCACCCTCACCGGCGACGCCAAGCTGGTGTTTACCGGGGAGATTGAGTATTGAGACCAGGGCCCGGCCGGGGCGCGGCATCGGAATCCGGCCACGCGGTTTCCGGGGCTGGGTTTTCCGGAGGCGCCGCTTTTGCCGGCGGGCGTGTATTTTGCAGCGTTATCCAGCAAAATGGAGAACAGCTGCATGATACTCTCCCGGTTGGCATGGAGCGTTACCTCGGGCTGGAAATCCGCTTGGAGCGAAATTCCCTTTTCGGAGGCAATCTCATAATATGGATGCAGCAGTTCCTCGAACAACAGATTTGCGGAAAAGGTAGATGCCGGCAGGTTTCCCGCGCTCTCATCCATCCTCGCCAAAACAAGAAGATTTTGCATCAGGCCATGTAACCGCGCTGTCTGCGCCCGAATATTCTGGCTCCACTTATTTGCGCCTAAGTGAAGTTCTAAGAGCCTGTTTAATATCTCGACGTGTATGGATTGGCGAGTGGATTTTTTGCCCTGCAAGGCAAAAATCCGCAGGCATCCTGACGGATGGCAAG
>JAAWIL010000108.1 GCA_022796315.1 Oscillibacter sp.
TTGCCATCCGTCAGGATGCCTGCGGATTTTTGCCTTGCAGGGCAAAAAATCCACTCGCCAATCCATACACGTCGAGATATTAAACAGGCTCTAAGAAACCGTGCTCTTGCTGCCAGGTTTTTGTGTAACTTGACATCGTTCACAAGTTCCGGGGGGTATTTCCGCAAGAAAGAGCACGGCGCAGGGCAGAATTTTACTGAGCGGACGCCGCTTTTGCAAGAATGGACCTTTACAAATTTTGCGGGCTATATTATGATACCATTCATGAAAACGGGTGGGAAAGCGCCGGCGGATGGCGCTCCGCCGAAACATCGTTTGGGGAGGAAGCAACCATGAAGATCATTCCTGTGCAGGACCGTGTGCTGATTCGGCTGCTGGAGCCGGCGGAGACCACCAAGGGCGGCATCGTCCTGCCCGCCTCCGCTAAGGACAGATCTACCGTGGCGGAGGTACTGGCGGTGGGTCCCGGCGGCCTGGTGGACGGCAGGGACGTGGTGATGACCGTGAAGCCCGGGGACCGGGTGATCACCGCCAAGCACGCGGGCTACAACGTCATTCTGGACCAGGAGGAGTTCTTCGTCGTCCGGATGGGGGACATTCTGGGCATCGTGGCGGAGGACTGACCTCCGAAGGTCAGGACAGACAAGCCGGGCCGGAACCGGCCCGGGGGAACAGGCGCGGCAGTCTCGAGGTAGAGGCTGCCGCGTTTCTTTATCGTTTTGCCGCTCCGGGGGCCTTTTTCTCGGAAAAAAGGGGGAAAAAACGAAGAAACAGCACGAAAAACATAGGACAAGTAGGAATTCCTCCTGTAGAATAGAAATCCAATCCAACCAACCTGAGGAGAGAATGGAGGAACTTCCATGGTGGGAAACACCTACGGCTACATCCGGGTCTCCAGCCTGGACCAGAACGAGGAGCGGCAGCGGGTGGCCCTGCGGGGCAAGGAGGTGCCGGAGCGCAACATGTACATGGACAAGCAGTCCGGGAAGGACTTTAAACGGCCCCAGTACCAAAAGATGGTCCGACGGCTCCGGGCGGGGGATCTGCTGTATGTCCTGAGCATCGACCGGCTGGGGCGGAACTACGAGGAGATCCAGCTCCAGTGGCGGAGACTGACCAAGGAGATCGGCGTGGACATCTGCGTGATCGACATGCCGCTGCTGGACACCCGCCGGGGGCGGGACCTGATGGGCACGTTCATCGCGGATCTGGTGCTGCAGATCCTGTCCTTCGTGGCCCAGAAGGAGCGGGAGAACATCCGGGAGCGGCAGGCCCAGGGGATCGCCGCGGCGAAGCTGCGGGGGGTGCGGTTCGGGCGTCCGCCCCGCCCGCTGCCGGAGAACTACCAGAGCGTATACCTGCGGTGGCGCAAAGGAATGATTACCGGGGTGGAGGCGGCCCGGGAGTGCGGAATGCCCCTGTCCACCTTCCGCTACCGGGCGAAGCGCTACGAGCCGGCCAAGCCGGTCAGCTGTGACGCGGGGCCCCCTGTGCGAGATTTTCCTTGCGGGGATGGCCGGAGTGGAGTATGATGAGAGCACCATCCCGCTTTTGAATGGAAAGGAGAGCACAAGTATGTGGTATGACGAATCCGTACTCTATCAGATTTACCCTCTGGGCCTGTGCGGCGCACCGGCGGACAACGACGGCAGGGAGGAGCCCCGCATCCTGCGCCTGCTGGACTGGGTGGAGCATATCAAGAAGACGGGGGCCAATACCGTCCTGCTCAACCCGGTGTTCGACAGCGACCGCCACGGCTACGATACCCGGGACTACTTCCGCCCGGACCCCCGCCTGGGCACCGAAGAGGACCTTGCCAAGGTGTGCCGGGCCTTCCATGACGCGGGGCTGCGGGTGATGCTGGACGGGGTGTTCAACCACGTGGGCCGGGGCTTCTGGGCCTTCCGGGACGTGCAGGAGAAGAAGTGGGACAGCCCCTGCAAGGACTGGTTCCACATCAGCTTCGACGGCAATACCAACTATAACGACGGCTTCTGGTATGAGGGCTGGGAGGGCCACAACGAGCTGGTGAAGCTGAACCTGTTCAACCCGGCGGTGGTGGAGCACCAGTTCGACGCCATCCGCTCCTGGGTGGACCGCTTCGGCATCGACGGCCTGCGGCTGGACGTGGCCTACTGCCTGCCTCCGGAGTACCTCCGGCAGCTGCGGGGCTTTGTCAACGGTCTCAAGCCCGACTTCGTCCTCATGGGCGAGACCCTCCACGGGGACTACAACCGCTGGATGGGGGACGATCTCTGCCACTCCGTCACCAACTACGAGTGCTACAAGGGGCTGTGGTCCGCCTTCAACTCCATGAATCTGTTTGAGATCGGCCACTCCCTGGCCCGGCAGTTCGGCCCGGAGCAGTGGACTCTCTACAAGGGCAGGCACCTGCTCAGCTTCCTGGACAACCACGATGTGGACCGCATTGCCTCCAAGCTCACCGACCCGGGCCACCTGCGCCCCGCCTACGCGCTGATGTTCGGGATGCCCGGGGTGCCCGCCGTTTACTACGGCAGCGAGTGGGGCATCCAGGGGAGGAAGGGCTGCGGCAGCGACGCGGAGCTCCGTCCCGCCCTGGAGAAGCCGGAGTGGAACGATCTTACCACCTGGATTTCCCGGCTGGCCGGGGCCAAGAAAAACAGCAGGGCCCTGTGCTATGGAGCCTACCGCAACGTGGTGCTCACCAACCGGCAGATGATCTTCGAGCGGGCCTGCGAGGGCGAGCGGGTGCTGGTGGCCGTCAACGCCGATTCCGCCCCCTATACCGCCCACTTCGACGCCGGCTGCGGCCTGGCCTGGGACCTGATCTCCGGGGAGCAGCACGATTTCGGCGGCGGCTCGGAGCTGCCCCCCTACAGCGCGTTTTTCTGGAAGTGTGAGCGGTAACAGCCGTGAAGGACTACGAGCTGACCCCGCTGGAGCGGGAGGTCTTTGCCGAAATGGCCCGACTCAACAACACCGAGCCGGAGGTGATCTACAAGACCTCTATCCACAACGACTGGCGGTATATCTTCCATTATTTTTCCACCAAGTCCCGCCCGCCGCTGGTGGATATCTCTCCGCTGGCCAGGCTTCAAGGACTGGACGAGGTGACGCTTTACCAGTGCCAAGTGCGGGATATTTCCCCCCTGGCGGAGCTTCCCGGCTTACTGCACCTCACCATCAGCGGCGGGCCGGAATTTCTTCCCTGCGATCTGTCAGCGCTGAAAGAATTGCAGAACCTGCACCTTCACACTACCCCCCGCTGCAACATGCCAAAGCTGCCCGGCAAGCTGTCCTCCCTCTCTGTCTCGGAAATCGACGATTTGGAGTGCCTGCGGGGCATGGAGTCCCTTGTGGGGCTGCGTCTCGACAACAACCCAAATCTCAGTGATTTGGCCCCTCTGACAGACTGCCCAAGCCTGGAAAGGCTCTCCCTTGTGGATACCGCCGTCTCCGACCTGTCCCCTCTGGCGGGGCACCCCAGCCTGAAGGAAATCACGTTAAGCTGCACCAAGGTGACCGACGTGTCCCCGCTGGCTGCCATCCCCACCCTGGAGATGGTCTGGCTGTACGGCACGGCGGTGGAGGATGTGTCCTGTCTGGCCGCCCTGCCGCAGCTCCGCGACCTGAACCTGCGCAAGACCCAGGTGACGGACCTGTCCGCGTTCCGGGGCCGGGAGCACATCCTGGGCATCGAGCGAAAGAAGCTGGGGCTGAAAAAGGCGGGCAAGTCCGCCGAGGAGATCAAGACCGCCATAGAGGAGGTCCGGGCACGGCTGGAGAAGCTGGGCGTCACCCCTGGACCGCCCCTGAAACGGACGGACATCACCGCCTTTCAGGAGAAAACCGGCGTGAAGCTGCCCCGAGAATACACGGCCTTCCTCACGAAGATCGGGGACGGCTTCCAGGTGAAGTTTGACTCTTTCCTCTACAAGTTCCCGCCTCTGGCGGAGGTGATTTACAACCCCGAGGGGATCAAAAAGCGGTTCTCCCACCGGGAGGCCTGGGTCTGGGAGGACGACGATTCTGCCACCGGCCGGAAAATCGCCGCCGCTACCACCAATGGGCAGATTGAGCTGGTGGACCGGGGCTGCGGCCAGTCCTACCGGCTCATCGTCTGCGGCGGGGCCAAGGGCGAGGTGTGGGACGTGGCCGACGTGGGCATCGCCCCCTACGGCAACGGCCTGGATTTTCTGGACTGGCTCCTGGATTTTTTGGACGGGAAAGCGGTTTGAACGCACAAACAGGCCCCGCCGGTTGGCGGGGCCTCAGGCTGTCGAAAAAGTATTTTCGACAGCCTGCGCAAGTTTTCAGAACTTTAAAAAAGTTCTGAAAACTTATGATTTAAATGGCGCAGGGAACCCTTCCTGGGTTCCCCGCGCACACCCCTCCTTCCCGTCAAAGGAATCGCACACTTTCCCACAGACTGAAACCGGCCCCGGCACAACATGTGCCGGGGCCGGTGCTTATCCTGCTTCCAGGCAGGCCTTCAGGCATTTCCGAAAGTCCGATTCCGCGTCCGACAGGTATTGCCAAATGGCGTACAGAGCGCCGGTGTACTGGCTCCCTGCCCCGTCCAGGCCCAAAACCATCACTCGCATTGCCGACAGCCCGTCGGATATTTTCTGCGCGGATTCTTCCAAATCCAGTAAGCTTTCTTGAATATTCATGACAATCTCCTTGCATTTCACCAGGAGATGTGGTATCATCCAATTTACCAGACCTCCTTGGTGTGGTAGTAGAGTGTTGGATGCTTTCTTGGGGCCGCCAGCACTCTACGTTTTGTCCAACTCCGCTTTTAACAGCTGTATGCCTCTGAGGATTGCCTGCGCTTTCGTAGTTCCCAGCTTGTCGGCACACTCCTGAATCATGGCGTATTCATTGGGAGCCAGCCTCAGTTCCAAACGGCCTGTTTTTTTGTTGCTGGTTGGACGGCCTGTTCTTGGGGACATCTTTATCACCTCACTTGTGTCCGTGCTTAATATATCATAGGTACGGGCGAATGTCAAGGACATTTTGAAAAAATTCAGACTAAGAGCCGCTGGCCGTTACCGGCCGGCGGCTCAGACTGGCAAAAATGCCCTTCGCAGGAGTTTGCCGCCCGGAGGCGGCAAATACAATCAAATCGTTTTTCCCGCGGCGTGTACGTGGGAAAAACACTTTGCGCGGAGCGAGCGTCGAATGGTGCGCCATACCGGCGCACCACCGAGGCGCAGAGCGAAGCGAAACCCCTCTCAAAAAAGCGGTCCAGCCGCTTTTTTGACACGCAGTGCCGCTGGCCGTTACCGGCCGGCGGCTCTTTTGCATTTCCGGACCCCGGAGGAGGGAATCCCCAGCTCCATCCGGTATTTCGCTACCGTGCGGCGGGCGATCCGGCCGCCGTCCTCCGCCAGCAGCTCGCACAGGCGCTGGTCGCTGAGGGGATGCCGGGGGTCCTCCTGCCGCACCAGAAGCAGCAGCCGCTGCTTCAGCCCCTGCCGGGAGGCGCCCTGGCCTCCCACGGCCCGGTTGAAGAAGTACCGCAGGGGGTAGGTGCCCTGGCGGCATTGGAGGAACTTGTCCCGCATGGCCCGGGAGACCGTGGAGGGATGGAGCCCCAGCTGGGCCGACAGCCCGGTGAGGCTCATGGGGGCCAGCTCGGTGGTCTGGCCCTGGAAGAAGGGGCGCTGGGTCTCCAGGATGGCCCCGGCGCACCGGCGGAGGGTGCTGCCCCGGCGCTCCAGGCAGTGGAGGAGCCAGGAGGCCTGCTGGAGCTTCTGGCGCAGGTAGGTTCGGGTCTCCCGCTCGTCGGAGGTCTCCAGGAGGCGGAGATAGTAATTGCTGAGGGAGAACCGGGGGAGGCCGTACTCGTTGAGCACCACGGTCCAATCCCCGTCCAGCTCCAGGACGAAGACATCCGGGCGCACGTAGACCGTGGGCGCCTCCGCCGCCTGGAAGGCCCGGCCGGGATGGGGGGACAGGGAGGCGATCACCGCCTCCGCCTCCTGGATCTCCTGGAGGGACAGCCCCAGGGCCCGGGAGATGGGCCCGTAGTGCTTCCGGCCCAGCTCGGGCAGGAAGCGTCCGGCGATCTCCAGCAGGGCGGGGGAACAGGTCTCCAAGCGCCGCAGCTGGAGACAGAGGCACTGGGAGAGGTTCTCCGCCCCCACCCCGGCGGGGTCCAGGCTCCGGAGGGTCTCCAGGGCCTGCCGGATCAGCGTCTCGGGGATGGACAGCTCCCGCAGGGACGTCAGGTCCTCCGGGGCCAGGTAGCCGTCGTCGTCCAGGAGCTCCGCCAGGTACTTGGTCAGGGCCAGCAGGGGCTTGGGCAGGCGCTTCCGCTCCAGCTGGTCCCAGAGGAAGGCGGTGAGGCTCTCCGTCTCCCGGTCCGCCGCGCCCCGCTCCGGGGGACCGTCCTCCGGCCGGCGGAGGGAGGGACCGCCGTCCAGCCAGCTGGCCTTCTGCCGCAGGGTCTCGTAGGAGCCGCGGAGGGCGCTGCTGTCCTCCTGTTCCAGGAGGGGGTTTTCCTGGGCGGCCTGCTGCAGGTAGTCTGTCAGATCCTGGGCGTTCATCTGCAGGATTCGCATGGACTGCAGCAGCTGGGGGGTGGGCTGCTGGCGCAGCTCCGGCATGAGAGAAAGGGAGTTCATCACAGGGCCTCCTCTGCCGCGGGCATCCGCGAAGTGGTTTTTCTCATCATACCACAGGCGTCCGATAAAAACCAGCGGGGAAATTCAGGCAGGCGTGTCCGAACGCGCAGTTTATGGCGGCTCCCCGCAGGGGGGAGCGGGCGGAAAATAATATCATGCCGAGAACCTTCCGCCCCGGCAGGAAGGTAAACCTTTCTGCAAGGAGAAGAGGATGCAAAAAAACCCAGTAAAAATATTGAAATCCCAGGATACCTGTGCTATACTGATTAATAAAACATGGAGAC
>JAAWIL010000109.1 GCA_022796315.1 Oscillibacter sp.
GAAGTCCACCGTCAGGCCGTTTCACGGCCCCTGGGGCGCCTATGCGCCCCAGGGTTGAAAAGAAGCATTTGCTTCTTTTCAACTGCGGTGACTATACCACCGGAGCGCGGGGACGCTCCGGTGGTTTTTTTGCGGCGTTCGGGCGCCTTTTTGGCAGTTGTATTCTGTTTCCAGTTGTGCTAAAATAAAAAAGATTATAATATGGATGATATAGCCATTGCAGAGGAAAAGCGGCGTCTGCTTCTTTTCCTCCGGCGGAGCAAAGGTCCGCCGGAGCGCCCAGGGCACAGGGAGGATCATATGAAAATCGTTGTATTGGCAGGGGGCCTCTCCCCGGAGCGGGAGGTCTCCCTGGTATCCGGCACCGGCGTGTGCCGGGCGCTGCGGAAGCTGGGCCATCGGGCCGTGCTGGCGGATCTGTATCTGGGACTGGAGGACGTTCCGGCGGATCTGGAGACGCTGTTTGACGCCCCGGACGGGCGGTGCCCCACGGCGGCTGTCCGGACCACCGCGCCGGACCTGGAGGCGGTGCGCCGCCAGCGGCGGGACCGGAGTCCCAGTCACATCGGGCCCCACGTGCTGGAGCTGTGCGCCCTGGCGGACCTGGTCTTTCTGGGCCTGCACGGCCGGGAGGGAGAGGACGGCCGCATCCAGGCGGTCCTGGACCTGATGGGGATTCCCTACACGGGCAGCGGCTATCTGAGCTCGGGCATGGCCATGGACAAGGCGGTGGCCAAACGGATGATGGACACCGCCGGAATCCCCACGCCGGAGTGGAAGCTCCTGGAGTACACGGAGGAGGAGGCGGACCGCCTGGCGGCGGAGCTGCCCATGCCCTGCGTGGTGAAGAACACCACCGGCGGGTCCTCCCTGGGCGTGTTTCTGCCGGAGACCCGGGAGGCCCTGGGGGAGGCCCTGAAAAAGGTGCGCTCCTTCGGCGGGCAGGTGCTGTGGGAGCGGCGGATCTTTGGCCGGGAGCTGACGGTGGCGGTGCTGGGTGAGCGGGCGCTGCCGGCGGTGGAGACCGTTCCCGTGGGGAAGGACTTTGACTATGAGGCCAAGTACCAGGCGGGGGCCGCTCGGGAGATCTGCCCGGCGGAGATCCCGCCGGAGATCGCGGAGGCCGCCGGAGACCTGGCCCTGCGGGTTCACCGCCTGCTGGGGATGGAGGTCTACTCCCGGACGGACATGATCCTGGACCGGGAGAACCGGCTGTGGTGCCTGGAGCTGAACTCCCTGCCGGGGATGACGCCCACCAGCTTTGTCCCCCGGGAGGCCCGTGCGGTGGGGATGAGCTATGAGGAGCTCTGCGGGGAGATCGTCCGGCTGAGCCTGAATGTAAAGAGGAGAGAAGACTGATATGGTGCCCATGACTGTGCAGGAAATCGCCGAGGCAGTACACGGCGAGTGGATGAATCCAAGGGAGGGCGCGGCCCCCGTGACGGAGGTCTGCACCGACAGCCGGAAGGTGCTTCCCGGCAGCCTCTTCCTGCCCTGGGTGGGCGAGAAGTTCGACGGACACGATTTCATAGACAAGGCCCTCAGCGGCGGCGCGGCGGGGTGTCTGTGCGCCCGGGCGCCGGAGACGCTGCGGCCGGATAAATTCTACATCCGGGTGGAGGACACCCGGCTGGCCCTGCGGGACCTGGCCTCCGCCTATCGGGGGCGGTTCCGGATTCCCTTCATCCAGATTACCGGCAGCGTGGGGAAGACCACCACCAAGGAAATGCTGGCCGCCGTGCTGGGGACGAAGCTGCGGGTCCACAAGACGCCGGAGAACTACAACAACGACATCGGCACGCCCCTGACGCTGCTGGGCCTTGCCCCGGAGCACCAGGCGGCGGTGATCGAGACGGGCATGAACCACGCGGGGGAGATCCGCTACCTGGGAGAGATGGTGCGGCCGGACATCGCCCTGATCTCCAACATCGGCGACGCCCACATCGAGTTTCTGGGGAGCCGGGAGGGCATCCTCCAGGCCAAGTGTGAGATTTTTGAGCACCTGCGGGAGGGGGGGCTGGCGGTCCTCAATGGGGACGATCCCCTGCTGGATACCCTTCAGCTGCCGGTCCGGACCCTGCGCTGCGGCCAGTCCGAGCACTGCCAGGTGCGGATCACGGAGATTGCCGACCACGGCGTGGAGGGCATCACCTGCACCGTGGCCACGGAGCGGGAGGTCTACCGGCTGACGGTGCCGGCGCCGGGGGAGCACATGGCCTATCCCGCCGCCATGGCGGTGGCCGTGGCGGAGGAGCTGGGCCTGAGCCGGGACGAGATCGTCCGGGGCGCCGCCGCCTTCGCGCCCACGGGGTCCCGGATGCGGGTGGTGCGGCTGCCGCAGCGGAGGATTCTCCTGGATGACTGCTACAACGCCAATCCCCAGTCGGTCACGGCGGCGCTGGAGGTGCTGGCCAAGACGGAGTGCGAGCGGACCGTGGCGGTGCTGGGGGATATGGGCGAGCTGGGGGACCTGACAGATCAGGCCCACTACAACATGGGCGCCCTGGCCGCCATGCTGGGCATCGACATGGTGGTGGCCGTGGGCTCCAAGGCGGACCGGATTGCCGACGGAGTCTCTCTGAGCGGCGGCACGGTGCTGTGCTTTGATACGACGGAGGAGGCGCTGCCGGCGCTGCGGGAGCAGCTGGGGCCGGACACCACCATGCTGGTGAAGGCGTCCCACGCCATGCGCTTTGGACAGCTGGTAGACCGGCTGAGAGGAATTTATGAGAAGGTATGATTGAGATACAGGTAAACGGCCTGGTGAAATCCTTCGAGGTGGGGCACAATGTTCTGGACGGCCTGACCTTTCAGATTGACCAGGGGGAGCGGGTGGGCCTGCTGGGAAAAAACGGCGCGGGCAAGACTACGCTCTTTAAGATCTTAACCGGGGAGCTGGACTGCGACGAGGGCACGGTCACCATTGGACAGGGCCGCCGTCTGGGTCTGATCTCCCAGATTCCCGTGTACCCCCCGGGGTATACGGTGGAGGAGGTGCTCCGTTCCGCCTTTTCCCGGCTGGAGAGCCTGGCCCGGGAGATGGAGTCCCTGGCGGAGCGGATGGCGGCGGGGGAGAGCGACCCCGCCCTGCTGCGGCGCTACGGGTCCCTGACGGAGCGGTTCGAGGTCTTCGGCGGCTACGACACCGACGTGGCCGTGAACAAGATCGCGGGCGGCCTCTCCATCTCCCAGGAGATGCGGGGCCAGCTGTTTGACAGTCTCTCCGGCGGGGAGAAGACCCGGGTGAACCTGGGCCGCCTGATCCTGGAGGACACGGACATCCTGCTGCTGGACGAGCCCACCAACCACCTGGACCTCCACGCCGTGGAGTGGCTGGAGGAGTATATCCGCTCCTTTCGGGGCACCGTGGTGGCCATCTCCCACGACCGGTACTTCCTGGACCGGGTGGTGACCCGGGTCATTGAGGTGGCCGGGGGCAGGGCGGAGTTCTACAGCGGCAACTACAGCTTCTACGCCGTGGAGAAGGAGCGCCGCTATCAGGAGCGGCTGAAGCAATATGAGAAGGAGCAGGCCAAGATCCAGCAGCTGGAGAAGGCCGCGGATCAGCTGCGGGTTTGGGCGTTCATGGGCATGGATAAGACCTACCGCCGGGCCGTGAACATCGAGCGGCGGATCGAGCGGATGCGCACCACCGCCAAGCCCACCAAGGCCCGGAAGATGGACGCCCGCTTCTCCACCGCGGAGTTTCACGGCGACGAGGTGCTGGGCATCCGGAACCTGGCGAAGGCCTACGGGGAGAAGCACCTCTTTGACGGGATTACCCTGAAGGTGGAGGGGGGCGAGCGGATTGCCCTGATCGGCGACAACGGAACCGGGAAATCCACCCTCATCAAGATGATTATGGGAGAGCTGTACCCCGACGAGGGCCGGATTCGGACCGGTCCCCAGGTGAAAGCGGCGTACCTGCCCCAGATCATCCGCTTCGACCACCCGGATTGGAACCTGGTGGAGAACATGATGGCGGCCAAAAAGGGCCTTTCGGCCCAGTCCGCCCGGAACCGTCTGGCGGCCTATGACTTCCGGGGCGAGGACGTGTTCAAGCCCGTGTCGGTGCTCTCCGGCGGGGAGCAGAGCCGTCTGCGGCTTTGTATGCTGATGGACGGCGAGGTGAACTTCCTGATCCTGGACGAGCCCACCAACCACCTGGACATCGCCTCCAGAGAGTGGATTGAGGAGGCGGTGGAGAGCTACGACGGGACGCTGCTGTTCGTCAGCCACGACCGGTACTTCATCAACCGCTTTGCCACCCGGATCTGGGAGCTGGAGGGGGAGACGGTCACGGACTATCCCATGGGCTTTACCCAGTACCGCCAGGAGAAGGCCCGGGAGGCGATGGAAAAACCGGAGACGCCGCAGGTGAAGAAGGAGAAGGCGGAGCGCCCCGTCCGGGGCAACAAGGCCCAGCAGGCCGCGCGCCGCCAGCTGACCATCTGCGAGCGGGAAATCGCCAAGGCGGAGGAGCGGATTGCCGCCCTGGAGGCGGATATGGAAGCCGCCGCCTGCGACTATGAGAAGCTGACGGAGCTGACTGCGGAGCGGGAGGAGGCGCAGGCCGCGCTGGACGCGCTGTATGAGAAATGGGAGCGGCTGAGCGAGGAGGCCGGCGAATAGCAAAGAGCCCCTGCATAAGCCGGAAAAAAGTTTCGTCCACCTTTTCAAAGGTGGCGGGGGTCCAGGGGGCGGCGCCCCTGGGGACCTGGGGCAAAGCCCCAGATGCAGCGAAGAGAAGCGAGGCGAAGCCCATGCTTCTCTAAAAGCACCCTCAACGGAAGAAAAACAACCATGAAAAAAACAAAGTATCTATGGATCACAATCTTATTTCTCCTGGGCCTGGGCCTCATCACCATCCCCAACGGAATGCGCTTCACCGGCTTCCTGCTGCTGTGGACCGCGGCCCTCTGGGTGGTCTGGCTGGCTTTGACCCGCTGGGCAAAGCGCTCCAAAACCGGCCGTTGGTGCCGCCGGATCTACTCCGGGGGCCTGGCCGCCGTTCTGGCGGTTCTCTGTGCCTTTGAAACCGCCATTGTGTTTCGAGGCGAGGCGGACAACTCCGCCATCCCCGTGGACGCCGTCATCGTCCTGGGCGCCGGAGTCAACGGCGAGACGCCCTCGGCGGCCCTGTGGTCCCGCATCCGGGCGGCGGAGGACTATCTGAAAAAACACCCGGACGTGCCGGTGGTGCTCTCCGGCGGACAGGGGCCGGGAGAGGAGATCACCGAGGCGGAGGCCATGCGCCGGGCGCTCTGGACCGGCAGCGAGACGGAGAACGCCCGCTACCTCCTGGAGGAGCGCTCCACCAGCACGGCGGAGAACTTCCGGTTCTCCAAGGAGATCCTGGAGGAGTATGGCCTCGACACGGACACGGCGGTAATCGCCGTGGTGACCAACGACTTCCACTGCTTCCGGACACACCTGATCGCCCAGCGGGCGGGACTCCGCACCATCGACGTGCCGGCGGAGCTGCCCTGGTGGTGGCTGACGGCCAACTACTACGTGCGGGAGGCCTTTGCCCTGGTGAAAACGCTGTTATTTGACTGAGGAGAACGCTATGAGTGACATCTTATGTGTGTACTACTCCCGGACGGGACACACCAAGCAGGCTATGGAGGAGATTGCCCAGGCCCTGGACGCGGAGCTGGCGGAGATCAGCGACGGCATGGACCGCAGCGGCGCCCTGGGGGTCCTGCGCAGCGGGCTGGACGCCATGCGGCGGACCACGCGCCCGATCAAATCCTTTCAGCCCCGGCGGCCCCTGGAGAGCTACCGGCTGGTGATCGTGGGGTCCCCCATCTGGGCGGGGCGGTGCAGCTCCGTGGTCCGGGGATTTTTGAAGCAGTACGGGAAGATGATCTCCAACGCCGCCTATGTGGTGACCCGGGGCAGCGAGGACCGGAACGAGGACGTCTTTGACCAGATGGACCTGTATACCCCCTGCGGCCACCAGGCCGCCGTGTCGCTGCGCAAAGGCTCCGTGGGCTATGCCTTCTGGGAGGAAGAGTTCCTGCGGCAGGTCCGGGAATTTTTGAAGTGACGCCGTGATTTTCACGGTTTGATGAGAGGAGCCGGCGGATGTTGGATAAAATAAAGGCGCTGGCCCTGCGGTATGAGGACCTGCAGGCCCAGCTGGCGGACCCGGATGTCTACGGAGACGCCGCCCGCCTGCGGGACCTCAACCGGGAGCTGAAGGAGCTGGAGCCGGTGGCGGAGGCCTGCCAGGCCTGGCAGACGGCCCGGGAGCGCCGGGAGGAGGCGGAGACGCTGCTCCACGACCCGGAGTTCCGGGATCTGGCCCAGGAGGAGCTGGCGGCCGCCCAGGCGGAGCTGCGGAGGCTGGAGGGAGAGATCCGGATTCTGCTGCTCCCCCGGGACCCCGACAGCCACCGGGACGTGGTCATGGAGCTGCGGGGCGGCGTGGGCGGCGAGGAGGGCGCGCTCTTCGCGGCGGCCCTGCTGCGGATGTACACCATGTACGCCCAGAGCCGGGGCTGGAGAATGGAGACGGTGAACCTCAACGAGACGGAGCTGGGGGGCGTGAAGGAGTGCAGCGTCCTCATTGAGGGCGAGGGCGTCTTCTCCCGGCTGAAATTTGAAAGCGGCGTCCACCGGGTCCAGCGGGTGCCGGAGACGGAGTCCGGGGGCCGGATTCACACCAGCGCCGCCACCGTGGCGGTGCTGCCCTCGGCGGAGGAGGTGGATGTGGAGATCAGCCCCAAGGATCTCCAGATTGACACCTACCGGGCCTCCGGGGCCGGGGGACAGCACGTGAACAAGACGGAGTCCGCCATCCGGATCACCCACCTGCCCACAGGCCTTGTGGTGGAGTGCCAGGACGAGCGGAGCCAGTACAAGAACAAGGACAAGGCCATGAAG
>JAAWIL010000110.1 GCA_022796315.1 Oscillibacter sp.
TGCGGCACCTGGGGCAACAACATCCTCTGCGAGAACGTGGACTACAAGCACCTCATCAACATCTCCAAGGTCGCCCTGCCCCTGGACGTGGAAGTGCCCGCCGCAGAGGAGCTCTTTAAGGACTGAGCGCCGTTTTCTCATCAACTCATCATACCGCTCTCTTTACCGCCATTACAGCCCCGGAGCACTGAGTGCTCCGGGGCTGTAACCGTTTCCGGCATCGGGAACCGCCCCGGTTTTCTGGGAGAGTCTGCACGGTCCTGTGCTCCTCTGCATAAGATGATTCAGCACCATCTGAAAGGAGGATACCGGAACCGCAGTTCCGGTTTACTGAATATGGAAAAAAACAACCGCGGCTTTTTTTCTGCGCCTATGACCCAGAGCGGAGGGAGGGTGGCTCGTATGGACGAACCCACGATTCCCCTGCCCAATCCCGGCGAGGGCGGGCCGGTCTATGACCCCAGCCACGATGCGGTGATTCCGCTGCCCAACCCCGGTGAGGGCGGCCCCGTCTATCCCGGCCCCGGCAATGATTCCGGCGGCGATGCGGTGATCCCCCTGCCCAACCCCGGCGAGGGAGGACCAGTCTATCCCGGTCCCGGCGGCAGCGTGGTGGAACCGGTGATTCCGCTGCCCAATCCCGGCGAGGGCGGTCCCGTCTACCCCGGAAACAATAATAACAACAACTGGATCTGCTCCGGCGGCATCTGCGGCGGCGTGGCCATTCTTCCGGGCATCATCGGCACGCTGTGGCCCAGCGCGGCGAAGGTGCGCTTCCTGAACGCCGCCTATGACTATCCGGCCTTCCGGATTTTTGTTGGAAACAGCCGGTTTGTCAATCTGCTGAACTACGCGTCCGCCACGAACTACGGCCGGGTGGCCTCCGGGTACCAGACGGTCACCGTGACCGGTCCGGACGGGTACATCTACATTCAGAAGACCATGCCCTTCCAGGCCAATTCGCTGAGCACCATTGCCATCATCAACACCGCCAGCGGCATGGACCTGATGCAGATCCCCGACAGCTGCTGCCCGCCCGCCAACGGATTTTCCAACTTCCGCATCGGCAATCTGGCCTCCAACAGCGGCCCGCTGGATGTGATTATGAGCGACGGCCGCGTGGTCTACAGCGACCTGCGCTTCAAGGAAGTGGGCGTCTTTAAGCGCATTGTGCCGGGGACCTATCAGTTCTTCTACGCGGATACGGACCTGATGCCCATGCCCGCGACCATGGACATCGAGACGCTGGACTCCGCCTGGCTGGGCGTCTATCCGCCCCACGAGACGTTTGGCTCGCTGTACCTGAACGTCGCCGGCAATGCCATCTACAGCGTGTACCTGCTCCAGAGCGGGCGGGGGCGCAACAATATTCAGAACCTGATCCTGATGGACCGCTGATCCATCAAAACTGCAAAGGGCGGCGGAGTGTGGTCCCAAGGGCCGGGCTCCGCCGCCTTTCCGGCCGCAGAAGGGGGACCGGCGGGTACGGATTGCCAAGACGGAAAAGATTATACTTGCGATTAAATCAGTTTTGAGTATAATGGTAAACGAGTGGACGCTGCTCTTTTGCGGGAGCGTGGGCCATAGAAGCACGAGGAATGTTTTGCCGCGGGTACGGAAGCGGCGGAAAGGAGCATGACCAATGCGCGTAATGAAACAAATTGTCCCCCTGCTGCTGGCACTGTGCCTGCTGGCAGGGTGCGGGCAAACCACCCAGGAGATGGACGAGGACGACATTTACATTGACCGCCTGGTACTGGACCAGGTGGATCTGGCATATGAGACGGAGGCGCTGTCCAGCGGCGCGGCGGCCAAGGATACGCTGCTGATGCCGGTGGCCTCCGGTACCGCTACGAAGAAATCCGGCCGGGCCGTGGTGGACTACTCCAATATCAAAGACGGCTACGTGATGGTGCAGTTTACCGGTGCCACCTCCAAGCGGCTGAAGGTCCAGGTGAAGGGTCCCACCACTACCTATACATACGATCTTCCGGTCAAGAGCTGGACAACCTTCCCCCTCTCCGACGGAAACGGGAACTACAAGGTCACCGTTTACGAGAATACCAGCGGGGACAAGTACGCGGAGGAGCTGTCCACGTCCTTCAAGGTCACCTTGAACGATGAGTTCGCCCCCTTCCTCCGGCCCAATCAGTATGTGGACTACAGCGTGGCCACCAACACCATCAGCAAGGCCAAGGAGTTGACCAAGGATCTGACGAATCCCCTGGACAAGGTGAAGGCGGTCTATGAGTTCGTCATCAAGAACGTGACCTATGACCGGGCGCTGGCGGCCTCGGTCAAGAGCGGCTACCTGCCGGTGCTGGACACCGTGCTGGCCAACAAGAAGGGGATCTGCTTTGACTATGCCTCGCTGATGACCGGAATGCTCCGCAGCCAGGGCGTGCCCTGCAAGCTGGTGGTGGGCTACGCCGGCAAGGCCTACCATGCCTGGATCAGTGTCTGGTCTGAGGAGACCGGCTGGATTGAGGGCGTGGTGTACTTTGACGGCACCACCTGGCAGCGGATGGACCCCACCTTTGCCTCCTCCGGCAAGAGCAGCGATTCCATCATGAAGTACATCGGCGACGGAAAGAACTACACCACAAAGTATCTCTACTGAGGAACAGGCCGGCGGCGGCCGGACCCTGTCCATCATCTAAAATAGGAATGGAGTTGCAGATGAGAATGATGTCCAACGAAGAGATCTCCGCCCTGAGCCTGGAGCTGTCCCTGCTGTTTCACGCCGGCGTGGGCACGGGAGACGCCCTGACCCTGCTGGCGGAGGAGAGCGACCCGGAATTCAAGACGCTGCTGAGCGGCATGGCCGGCCGGGTGGATGAGGGTGCGCCCCTCTCCGCCGCCCTGCGGGAGACGGGACAGTTTCCCGTGTATGTCTGCGGCCTGGTGGAAGTAGGCGAGCGCACCGGCCGGACCGAGGAGGCCCTGGCGGCCCTGTCCCGATACTATGAGGACCGGGTGCGGCTGGGCCGCCGGGTCCGCAGCGCCCTGCTGTATCCCGCGGTGATGCTGGCGCTGATGCTGGTGGTCATTGCGGTGCTGCTGGTGAAGGTGCTGCCGATCTTTGACGATGTATACGCCTCCCTGGGCGGGCGGCTCACCGGCGTGGCCGGGGGACTGCTGACCCTGGGCCGCTGGCTGGGCAGCGCCATGCCGGTGGTGTGGGCGCTGCTGGCGGTGGTGGCTGCGGCGGTCATCGCCTTCGCGGCGGTGGAGTCCTTCCGGACCAGGTTCCTCACCGCGTGGCGGAGAGGCCACGGGGACAAGGGCATCACCAAGAAGCTGAACACCGCCCGGCTGGCTCAGGCCCTGTCCATGGGCATGTCCAGCGGTCTGCCGCTGGAGGAGGCGGTGGGCCTGGCCGCGCGGCTCATGGAGGACGTTCCCGCCGCGCAGGCCCGCTGTATGGACTGCCAGACCCGCCTGGAGAGCAGCGAGCCCCTCAGCGAGGCTCTGAAGGCCAGCGGGATTCTGCCCCCGGCCCAGAGCCGCCTCCTGGAGCTGGGCCAGCGCAGCGGCACTGGCGACGCCGCCATGGAGAAGATCGCGGGGGACCTGACCGAGGAGGGCGAGAACGCCCTGGAGGACGCCGTGAGCCGGGTGGAGCCGGCGCTGGTGCTGGTGTGCTCCGTGCTGGTGGGACTGATCCTGCTGTCTGTGATGCTGCCGCTGATGCACATTATGGCGGCCATCGGGTGAGCCTATGAGGAGGAAGAGAACCGGCTGGCTGGCCCTGCTCCGGGGACTGCTGCTGCCGGTGATTGCTGCCGGAGCGCTGGTGTGCTTTGCCGCAGCCCTGAACAGCCTGGACAGCGGGCGGTCCCGGGAGGACCTGCGGCAGCTGGAGGAGACCCTGCGGCGGGGCTGTGTGGCCTGCTACGCGGCGGAGGGGGCGTACCCCCAGGATCTGGAGTACCTGAAAACCCACTACGGCGTCCAGATTGACGAGGCGCGCTACACCGTTTTCTACGACGTATTCGCGGAGAATCTGATGCCGGATATTACGGTGCTGGAGAATGAGCCATGAAGAGAAGAGCGATCCAACATCATATCGACGGGCTGATCGCGCTGCTGCTGTTCGGCGTGTTTGCCGTGTGCGTGCTGGCGGTGCTGCTGACCGGCGCGGACGCCTACCGCCGCCTGACGGAGCGGGACCAGTCTTCTTACAGCCGCCGGACCTGCGTCCAGTACATCGCCACCCGGGTGCGCCAGGCGGACAGCCTGGGCCAGATCTCCGTGGAGTCCTTCGGCGGTCAGGATGCCCTGGTGCTCCTGGACGGGGACTATCTTACGAGAGTCTACTGCTATGACGGCCACCTGATGGAGCTCTACTGCGGCGCGGAGGCCGAGATGGAGCCCCAGGACGGCGAGCAGGTCATGGAGGCGGCCGGACTGGCGCTGTCCCTGAAGGACGGGCTGCTGACGGCGGAGCTGACCAACGCGGACGGCAGCGTGGAGACGCTGCGGCTGTCCCTGCGGAGCGGGGAAGAGACCCTTTCGCCGGGCGAGGCGGTTCCTGATTCCGGAGAGGGGGCGGCGTCATGAGAAGCAAGGCTCCTTTGATGATGATGGAGCAGATGGTCATGCTGCTGGTGTTTGCCCTGGCGGCGGCGCTGTGTCTCCAGGCCTTCGTGAAGTCCGACGAGATGTCCCGCCGGAGCGAGGCCCGGGACCGGGCGGTGGCAGAGGCCCAGAATGCCGCAGAGCTGATCCGGTATTACGGCGGCGACGCCGCTCACGCCCTGTACTGCGCCGCGGAGGAGATGGGCGCCGGGTATGAGCAGGGCGCCTTTTGGCTGGATTACGATGAAAACTGGAATCCGATTCCCGCTGAGGACTGCGGCATGGAGCGCCCCCGGGAGGTCTACCGCCTGTCGGTATGGGGGGTTCCCACGGAGGTTCCGGGGCTTTGGACCGTGCGGGTTGTGGTAGAGAATATGGAGGATCAGGCGGAGCCGGAGATGCTCTTTGAGATCAACGTCTCCTGGCAGGAGGACAGCGGCCATGAATGAGAGAAGAAATGACCGGTTTACCCCGCCGGCGGTGGGCGGCGTATCCCTGCTGGTGGTCTTTGCGGTGCTGTGCCTGACCGTGTTCGCCCTGCTGGGCCTGGCCACGGTCCAGGCGGACGTGCGTCTGGCGGATGCCTCCGCCCGGGCGGTGAGCGATTACTACGCCGCCGACTGCGCCGCCCAGGAGATCCTGGCCCGGCTCCGGAACGAGGAACTGCCGGAGGGTGTGGACGTGGACGGCGATACGTACCGCTTCTCCTGCCCCATCTCCGAGGGCCAGACCCTGGAGGCGGAGGTCCGGCTGGAGGGCGGGAACTGCACGGTTCTGCGCTGGCAGGTCGTTTCCTCCGGGGAGTGGACCCTTGACGACGGCCTGGACCTGTGGGATGGATTTCCCCTGTTTTGATGAAGGGAACAATGATGGACGAGGAGGCCCTGGGATGACAGATCTGCTGGAGTATTTGAAGCGCGTGGTGACCGACGGAGCGTCGGACCTATTCATTGTGGCCGGCGGCCCAGTGTGTGAGAAGCTGGATAAACGCATGGTCCCGATCAGTGAGGAGCGGGTGTTCCCCCAGGAGACGGAGCAGCTCATCATGGATCTCTACGCCAAGGCGGAGCGGGACACGGAGCGGTACTTCCGCCAATGGGACGATGACTTTTCCTTCTCCCTGCCGGGTCTGGCCCGGTTTCGGGTCAACACCTACCGCCAGCGGGGCTCCATGGCCGCAGTGGTGCGGGTGGTGGCCTTCGATATCCCGGACTGGAAGGACATGGGGATTCCTGAGGGGGTCATGGCCCTGTCGGACGTGACCCACGGCATGGTGCTGGTGACCGGCACGGCGGGCAGCGGCAAGTCCACCACCCAGGCCTGCATCATCGACCGGATCAACCGGACCCGGGAGGCCCATATCATCACCCTGGAGGACCCCATCGAGTACCTGCACCGGGACGTGAAGAGCATTGTCAGCCAGCGGGAGATCGCCATTGACACGGAGGACTACCTCTCCGCCCTGCGGGCGTGCCTGCGGCAGGCCCCGGATGTGATTCTGCTGGGAGAGATGCGGGACCAGGAGACGATCCATACCGCCATGACGGCGGCGGAGACCGGCCACCTGCTGATTGCCACCCTGCACACCAAGGGAGCCGTCAACACCATCGACCGGATTGTGGACACCTTCCCCAGCGGCCAGCAGGAGCAGGTCCGGGCCCAGCTGAGCATGGTGCTGCGGACGGTGATCTCCCAGCAGCTGCTGCCCAGCATCGACGGCGGTCTGGTGCCGGCCTTTGAGATCATGCACGTCAATGCCGCCATCCGGAGCCTGATCCGGGACGCCAAGACCCACCAGCTGGAAAACACCATCAACGACGGCAGCAAAGAGGGCATGATTACCATGGAGCAGTCCATCGTGAATCTGTACAAGGCCGGCAGGATTTCGGCGGAGACGGCCTTGGAGTACGCGGACCGGCCGGAGCAGCTCCGCCGCCGGCTTGGAATGTAAGACCGTCAGAATCTTGGCACAAGAGCCAGGAATTTGTACAAAACCGCTTCTGTGTCTGGCTTTTCGGACACCGGGGCGGTTTTGTCTATGGTTGATTTTGGCGGGAACCGGTATACTGAACAGGTGGGAAGGCCCCATTTTGGGAGCGTCCTGTTCAAAGGTGAGATCCGGTAGGCGCGGCCGCCTGCGCCCGAGCCGCTGCGGGCGGCGGCGGCGTGCCCTTGGGGTGCCGCCCGTCTAAGAGCCTGTTTAAAATCTCCCCGCGCATGTCTTGGCGGCGTATTATCCGCCCTGACTGCGTTAAAAATCCTTGCCATCCGTCAGGATGCCTGCG
>JAAWIL010000111.1 GCA_022796315.1 Oscillibacter sp.
CCGCAGGCATCCTGACGGATGGCAAGGATTTTTAACGCAGTCAGGGCGGATAATACGCCGCCAAGACATGCGCGGGGAGATTTTAAACAGGCTCTAAGATTATTTTACACGGCGCGGCGGGGAATTGCAATCCCGATTTTCTCATGCTATACTATCCTTTACAACATATAAACAAACCTTCCATTTGCCGGAGGTCCTTCCATGGAACCAAACAAACTCCTGATGATCGTCAACCTGACGGCGGGCCGCAGCAAGCCCCGCGGGCCGCTCTTTGACGCCGCGGCCATTCTCTCGCAGGCCGGGTATCTGCTGTCCATCCACAATACCGCCTTCCCCGGCGACGCCACAGCCACCGCTGCCGCCGCCGGGGACTACGGCGTGGTGGTGGCCGTGGGCGGCGACGGCACGCTGAACCAGGTGGCCGCCGGCCTGCTGACCCTGGAGCGCCCCCCGCTCCTGGGCTATCTCCCCCAGGGCAGCACCAACGACTTCGCCGCCAGCCTCCGCATTCCGGGGGAGCCGGCCGCCGCTGCGGCCCAGCTGGCCAAGGCCGCCCCCCGCCGTTTGGACACGGGGCTGTGGAACCGGCGGCGCTTTCTCTACGTGGCCTCCTTCGGGGCCTTTACCCGCAGCTCCTACACCGCCTCTCAGGCCGCCAAGAACGCCCTGGGCCACCTGGCCTACGTCCTGGAGGGCATGAAGGACCTGAACTCCCTGCGCCCCTATAAGATCCGCCTCACCGCCGACGGTGAGGTCCTGGACGGAGAGTACCTCTTCGGGGCCATCTGCAACTCCACCTCCATCGGCGGGCTGATGAAGCTGGACCCCCAGGGCGTGGTGCTGGACGACGGCATGTTCGAGCTGCTCCTGGTCCCCAGCCCCAAGACGCCCCTGGGCCTGCAAAACCTGGTCCTGTCCCTGCTGGACCAGCAATACGACCGGGAGGGCCTGGTGTTCCGCCACGTCTCCTCTCTTCACCTGGAGACAGAGGAGGACCTGCCCTGGTCCCTGGACGGGGAGTACGCCCCCAGCTCCCCCACGGTGGACATCGAGAACTGCCGGCAGTCGCTGGCTATGCTGCTGTGAGCGCCCCGCTGGAAGCCCTGCGCCGCCGGTTCGGCGGCCACACGCCGGGACTGATGGGCGCCCGGCACGCCTTCGCGGTCCTCTGCCCCCTGGTGGAGCGGCCCGGCGGCCCGCACCTCCTCTTTGAGGTCCGGGCGGCGGAGCTGCGGCAGGGGGGCGAGGTGTGCTTCCCCGGCGGGAAGCTGGAGCCCGGCGAGACGCCGGAGGCCGGGGCCCTCCGGGAGACGGAGGAGGAGCTGGCCGTCCCGGCGTCCGAGATCACCCTGCTGGGCAGAACGGATTTCCTCTGCAGCCAGCGGGGCTTCCTGCTGCATCCCTTCCTGGGGCTGGTCTCCCCCGCCGGCATGGCGGCCATGCGCCCCTCCCCGGCGGAGGTGGCGGAGGTCTTCACGGTGCCCCTGGCCTTCTTCCAGGCCACACCGCCGGAGGTATACGCCTACGACCTGGTGCCCCAGCCGCCGGAGGGCTTTCCCTATGAGGCCGTAGGGGTCTCGCCGGACTACCCCTGGTCCCGGGGGCGGGTGGAGGTGCCGGTGTGGACCTGGCAGAACCACGCCATCTGGGGGATGACGGGGCGGATTGTGCGGGAGATCCTGCGCGGCCTGTGAGCCGGAGGAACTCCTCCCGGCTGCGGGCTTTGCCCGTCCCGAACATCGGATTCCCGATGTTCAAGTGGTTTGACAATATGCAGGCGCACGAAAGCGGCCGGGGAACTCCCCGGCCGCTTTTCCGCTGTGTCTCCGGTCCGCCGCGCTCGCTCCCTCAGCGCACCAGGAGCACCACATACCCGGCGTACACCGCCAGCATGGCCACGCCCTGCCAGCGGTAGAACTTCCCCCGCACCAGCGGCGGCAGCACCGCCAGCAGGCACAGGCTCAGGCAGAAGGGCAGGTCCAGCGCCGTGGTCTGGCTTCCGATGGTCAGCCCGCCCTCTCCGGAAATCGCGGAGCACACCGGCAGAATCATGGTCAGGTCAATCACGTTGGCCCCGATGATGTTGCCGATGGACATGGAGGCCTCCTTCTTGGCGATGGCCGTCAGGGTGGTCACCAGCTCCGGCAGGGACGTGCCGATGGCCACCATAGTCACGCCGATGATGCTGGCCGGCACCCCCAGCAGCAGCGCCAGCTCACTGCCGTAGTCGATCAGCAGCCGGGAACCCACCACAATGGCGGTGATCCCCGCGGCGAACAGGCCCAGCTTCAGGAACATCTGCCGGTGAGAGGTGGTCCGCCGTTTGGGCTTGGAGGCCCGCTCGCCCGCCATACTGGACCGGGCGTCCAACAGGTTGCTGCCCATATAGGCCAGAAACACCACGAACAGCAGCAGACCGGGTCTCACAGTCAGCACCCCGTTCCAGCACAGCGCCGTCAGCAGCACAGCGCCGGCCACCATCAGGACCGCCTTGAGGTTGAACTGCCGGCGGCTGACCGCCGAGGGCAGGCACACCACGGAGATGCCCAGAATCAGCCCCAGGTTGGCGGTGACGGACCCCACGGCGTTGCCCACCGCCAGGTCCACCTCCCCCTGGAGCACGCCGGTGACGGACACCGTCAGCTCCGGCAGCGTCGTGGCCAGGGACACAATGGTGGCCCCGATGATAAACCGGGGCACGCCGGTGGCCTCGGCGATCCACACCGCGCCGTCCAAAAACCAGTCGCCGCCCTTGATGATCAGCAGCAGACCCAACAGGAAGAAACATACCGTCAGCCAAATACTCATCGTCATTCCCACACTTTCCAAAAAAATCAGCGAGGCCTCCATCGCACGCAATGGCCGCCGGCAGATCCCGACAGCATTTCGTGCGACAAAAGTCTCGCTTTCGATTCCGGCCCTCCATGACAGGTCAGAATGGCATGTGCCCCGGACAGACGCATCTGTCGAGCTGACGAGGCATATGACGGCTGGTATTCCGTAAGCTACTCCCTTTTACCGCCTCACGGGTCCCCTGACGGGAGGACCCTGGCTGTAAGGACATTATAGGGAGAGCATACCCTGTTTGTCAACCATAATTTCGTCGAAGGCTGTCCCAGTTTTCAGACCTTCCCCAAAAAGGCCGGGTCAAAGCCGATCTCCTTCTCCTGAGTCCTGCCGTCCGCCGAGGGGTGGAAGCCGTAGCTATGGAAAAAGCGCTCAATCTCCGGGTCCCGAATCCAGGGCGCCAGCACCCGCTCCCCGCCGGCGGCCCGGACCTGCTGCACCGCCTGTCCCAGCAGCTGCACGCCGAAGCCCCGCAGGCGGCAGTCCGGCCGGACGCACAGCAGCGAGATCCACCCGGTCTGGGGGTCCACCTGCAAAAGGCCCACCGGGTCCTGGTTCAGATAGCCCAGCAGCGTCTCCCGCCCGGCGGCGCTCTCCAGAAGGCGCTCCCGGTCGAAGGAGGCCTCCCCCCACCAGCCTGCCGCCGCCAGCGCCACGAACTCCTCCGCCTCCTCCGGAAGGCGCAGGGGCGCGAACCACAGGCCGGTCTCCAGCCCGCTGGCCTGCCGGGTCAGCCGCTCTCCGGTCAGCTCCTCCAGCTCCCGCAGGTGGCTGTCGTCGTCCCGGAAGACCACCCGCAGCGTGCCGCCCTCCGCCTCCAGCAAAGACACGGCGGTGTTGCTCCCCGTGGGCGTCTTCCCCAGCTCCTCCAGGGGAATCCCCTGGAGCTGAGAGAGGATCATCCGCAGCACGTATCCGTGGGAGAACACCGCCACGGTCTTCCCCTCGTTCTCCGCCGCGATCTCCCGGATGGCGGCCAGGACCCGGTCTCGGGCCTCCCGGGGCGTCTCCGCCCCCTCCACCTGCCACAGGTCCGGCCGCTGGCTGAAGTGGCCCATCTCCTCCGGCCACCGGCGCTGGATCTCGCCCCAGCTCCGGTGCTCCCAGGCGCCCACACAGATCTCCCGCAGCCGGGGGTTTCTGTGCAGCACCAGGCCCTTGGGGAGATAGACGGCGCTGGCCGTGGCGCAGGTGCGGTAGAGATCGCTGGCATACACGGCGTCCACGGGGATGTCCCGGAACCGCCGCTCCAGGGCCTGGACCTGCTTCCAGCCCCGGTCCGTGAGGTTGCTGTTGGCCTGTCCCTGGGCAATCCGGTAAAGGTTGCCCTCCGCCTCCGCGTGGCGAATGAGATAGATTCTTGTCATAAGAACGCCTCCCGTTACTGATCATTCTCTATACTCCAGTATATCGCATTCCGCCCCTGCTTGAATATAGAAAAATTGCCGGTTTTTTCATGCCCGTCCCCGCGCCTTCCCGGAGAAACGGCAGACGCGCCCTCCGGGGAAGGGACTGTGGGCGGAGGCGTTCTGCGCGCTCTGGTTTTTTTGGAAAAACCCGCCGGGTATGGTCTGTCTCCCGGCGGTCATACTAGCACCGTGCCGAAAAGGAGTGACTGAATGATGAAGATGTGTGCCGGATTTTGGGCCGGTATGAGCGCCGGATTGATGGCTGGCGCGGCGCTGGGGATGATGGCGCCCTACGGCAGGGACCCCATGAAAACGCAGGTGGGGAAGAGTATCCACAAGCTGGGTGTCGCCGTGGACCATGCCGTAGACACCATTGTTTCGGAAATGCGCTGAAAAAACCGCCGGCGGGGAAAGACTCTCCGCCGGCGGTTTCCTGTTCAAGATCTCAGAAGCTGTACAATCAGGCGAAGCATACAGATTTACGAGGCAGCATCGCCATTGGCATGGCAGAATCCGCCGTCAAGGCCTGTGCGAGGAAGTCCCGAACAGGCTCTCATCGTCCAGCGAAGTGATGATGGTTCCATCGTTCAGTACCACCATCATATGGTCCATATCTTGATTGATATCAATCATTTTAACATCAAGACGCGAAAAATCGCCTGCATAATAGAACTGTATCGTTTGACAGCCGTCCTGCCAATCAATTTTTGCTTCCACCCCATCTCTGCATGAGGGTTCGTAAGCATCCAACGCAAACGTCCCGACAAAGCTCGCAGAAAACAAGGTTTTCTTGAGATTCCCTGAAATTTTAACGGAGGATGTGATCTTGGACCAGTCGTGGTCCTTATAGACATCCACACTGACCGTCTGATCAATCGTTTTGTTCATTCCGTATGTACTGAACCATACGATGACAAGGATCAAAATTCCGGCAGCAGATGTGAAAAACAATTTCATTTTTCCGCTTTTCATATGAAGTACTCCTTTCCTGCAAAGGTAATCGCATTTCAGCAACATTCAATTTTTCATGTTCATGATAGCATCGTACCGGCTTTCTGACAACCCATTTTCGCAGAATCGCCGAAGTGTTCACCGGCAGGGGAATGCCCATTCTAAGGAAGATCCGGAGGTCGTGGAGGGACGAGCGGCAGGTTGCCGCCCCTACAGAGCAATTCCGGAGGGCGCGGAGGGACGGGCGGCAGGTTGCCGCCCCTACAGGGCCCGCAGGACCCATCACAAACACGCGCGTTGGGACGCTTCCCACCGGCGGCACCAGCCTTGAATCGGGATATTTCCTCTTGCCGCCGCCGGGTTTGGGTGCTATGATGGATAAAAAGTCATCCAGACAGACTCCAGACAGAAAGGACATCCGCTCATGCGCTTGCAACGAATCATCCAACGCTCCTTGCTCCTCCTGCTCCTCTTGACCTGCACCGCCTGCGGTGCGCAGGCCCCTGCCGAACCGGAGCAGCCGCCCGCTCCGCCGGACGCCGCCTCCTCCGAGCCGGTCTACACGAACCTGGACAGCGCGGCCTCTTCCCGGGAGGTCCGGGACCTGCTGACGGCGGCGGGGCTGGAGGAGGAACGGATCGACACGGTACTGGCCTGGGCCGGGGACTTCAACGACTGCATGCGCGCCTGTCCCTCCTTCTCTCTGGCCGGGGAGTTCACCGCCCTGGAGGGCGGCGTGGCGGACTACGGCGACTACCCGCCCGCATCCCAAACCTGGTTCAAAACCGGCGGCCGGAACTACCACGACATTCTCTGCCGGATCGCGGCCTTCCAGCTTGCGCGGCCCCTGATCACTGTGGGGACGGACCTGCCCCGGGAGGCGTGGGCCTGCTGGGATGAGGAGCGCGACTGGCTGTACAGCGACGGGGACACCCTGTTTGGCCGGGAGGCCTCGGAGAATCAGAAGGCCTACGCGCCCTTCCCCCTGCTGGACTGGGATGAGGAGACGGTACAGGACTACTTCACCCTCTTCCAGCCCATCCCCGTCGCCGGGGAGTGCGGCCCGGAGGAGATGGCCTCGGCGGTTCAGGAGGCGTGGGCCCGCCGGGGGATTGTCTTTCAGGAAGGGCGGTATGGTCTGCTGACCCTTTGGGTGCAAAGCGGGGAGCAGATCTGCGCCGCTCACGCGGCGGTGCTGGCGGAGACGGAGGAGGGGGTGCTGCTGTTTGAGAAGAGCAACCCGCAGGCTCCCTACACCGCTGTGAAATTTGCCTCGGCGGAGGAGGCGGAGCGGTATTTGGTGGATATGCTGAATTTGGATGACGCCCGGTATGGGATGGAGGGCCGGGTCTGTGTTGTTTTGCGGAATGGGGAACCGCTGGCACGGAACTAGGAGCCAGGAAAAAGTTTTCGTCCACCTTTTTCAAAAGGTGGCGGGGTGCAGGGGCAGAGCCCCTGCGAAACCCTCGTAAGATCCGCCGTAAAACGGCGGAGAGAAAAAGCCAGCAAAACAGAGCCCGCCGTCCACAGGACGGCGGGCTCAGGCTGTCGAAAAAGTGTTTTCGACAGCCTGAGCAAGTTTTCAGAACTTTAAAAAAGTTCTGAAAACTTATGATTTAAATGGCGCAGGGAACCCTTC
>JAAWIL010000112.1 GCA_022796315.1 Oscillibacter sp.
CTTGCAGGGCAAAAAATCCACTCGCCAATCCATACACGTCGAGATATTAAACAGGCTCTTAGAACCTGTATTCACAACCGATGAACGCCGTCTGGGGGGGTCTTTTTCCCGCCATACTGCGTCGCTGTTCCCTGCAATCCGTCAGGATTGCTGCGGAAACAGTCCTTGTCTGACGAGAAAAATCCTCGTCCATCCGGCATCCCCCGATTATGAATACAGGTTCTGAGAGAATTCCTCATTGGCAAAGAAGGTGGTATTTTGGCAAGAGAGCCGAAACGGGTACTCTTCACCTGCGGCGGGACGGCGGGACACATCAATCCCGCCATCGCCCTGGCGCAGCTGACGGCGGAGAAGGCGCCCGGCGCGGAGTTCCTCTTTGTGGGCGCGGAGCGGGGCCTGGAGAAGACGCTGGTGCCCAAGGCGGGCTATGACTTCCAGACGGTACATATCTCCAGCTTCCACCGCTCCTTCCGGCCCTGGGAGATCCGGCACAACCTGATCTCCGTCTGCAACCTCCTCCGGGCGCCGGGGGAGGCCCGGAGGATTCTGCGGGCCTTCCGGCCGGACGTGGTGGTGGGGACCGGGGGCTACGCCTCCTTTCCCCTGGTGCGGGAGGCCGCGCGGATGGGGATTCCCACGGCGGTCCATGAGTCCAACATCGTGCCGGGCCTCACCACGAAGATGCTGGAGCCCTATGCGGACCGGATTCTGGTGGGCTTCGAGTCCTGCCGGCAGTACTACCGGCACCCGGAGCGGGTCAGTGTCACCGGCACCCCGGTGCGGGAGGACTTCTTCCGCCTGACCAAGGCCCAGGCCAAGGCGGTTTTGGGCGTGGACGACGGACGGCCGCTGATCGTGTCCTTCTGGGGGTCCCTGGGGGCCTCCGGCATGAACCGGCAGATGGTGGAGTTTCTTGCGCTGGAGGCGGCGAAGGAGCCCTTCCACCACATCCACGCCGCCGGCGCGGGGAATTTAGAGCGGCTGACGGCGGAGCTGGCGGAGCGGGGCGTGCGCCTGATGGAGCACCCGGCCCTGGATGTGCGGGAGTACATCTACAACATGGCCCAGGTCTTCCGGGCGGCGGATCTGGTGATCTGCCGGGCCGGGGCCTCCACCATCAGCGAGCTGACGGCCCTGGGAACTCCGGCGCTGATGGTGCCGTCCCCCTATGTTACCAACAACCACCAGGAGAAGAACGCCCGGGCCCTGGAGGATCAGGGCGGCGCGGTGGTGCTGCCGGAGGGGGCGTGTACCCCCCAGGCCATGTTCCAGGCGGCCTGCGGGATTCTTCACGATCCGAAAAAGCTGGCGGATATGGAGCGGGCCATGGCGTCCATTGGTATCCGTGACGCCGGGGAGCGGATCTTTCAAACGGTGCTGGAGATCCTGAAGTAACCAAATTTCCCACGATTCCATAGGATGGAGCAACCATTCTTGGAAGCGGAGGGAACCATCATGCTGACGATTCAAGGCGGCAGACGCCTGGACGGCGAGGTACAGATCCAGGGGGCGAAAAACAGCGTGCTGCCCATTCTGGCGGCCACGCTGCTGACGGGGGACGAGGTAATCCTCCGAAACTGTCCCCGCCTGCGGGATGTAGACGCCTCGGTGCGGATTTTGCAGGAGCTGGGGTGTGAGACCCGCTGGGAGGACCAAACTCTGGCAGTTCATACTGCGGGGTTGAACGGCTGCGCCGTCTCTGATATACTAATGCGGGAAATGCGCTCCTCTGCCATCTTCCTGGGGGCCATTCTGGCCCGGTGCGGGCAGGCGGAGCTCAGTTACCCCGGCGGCTGTGAGCTGGGGCCCCGGCCCATTGACCTGCACCTGGCGGGTCTCCGGGATCTGGGGGCGGAGGTGGACGACACTGGAGGGGTCCTCCACTGCCGGGCGGCGCGGCTGCGGGGCCGGGAGATTGTGCTGAGCCTGCCCTCGGTGGGGGCTACGGAAAACCTGATGCTGGCGGCCTGCGGGGCGGAGGGCATGACCTCCATCTGCAACGCCGCCCGGGAGCCGGAGATTGTGGATCTTCAGGACTTCCTGAACGCGTGCGGAGCCAGAGTCTCCGGCGCCGGCAGCTCCGCCGTGGTGGTGGAGGGCGGACGAAGACTCCATGGCTGTACTTATACCATCATGCCCGACCGCATCGCGGCGGCTACCTACCTCTGCGCGGCGGCCTCCGCCGGCGGCGTGGCGCTGCTGCGGGGGGCCCGGGAGGACCACCTCTCCACCGTCACTGCGGTGCTGCGGGAGGCGGGGTGCGACATTGTGTCGGACCAGGCGGGCATCGCCTGCGTCTGCCAAAAGCCGCTGCGTTCGGTCCGCCCGGTGCGGACGGCCCCCTACCCGGGGTTTCCTACCGACGCCCAGGCCGTGCTGATGGCGGCGCTGCTGCGAAGCCGGGGGGCCACAGTCTTTGAGGAGAACATCTTTGAGAACCGTTACCGCCATGTGGATGAGCTGACCCGCATGGGGGCGGACATCCGGGTTTCCGGACGGGCGGCGGTGGTGACGGGCGTGGAGGTCCTGCATGGCGCGCCGGTGCGGTGCACCGACCTGCGCGGCGGCGCGGCGCTGTGCGTGGCGGCCCTGGCGGCGGAGGGGAAGACCCAGGTGGACGAGACCGCCCACATTGACCGGGGCTATGAGGACATCCAGCGGGATTTGCGGGCCCTGGGGGCGGAGATCCGGCGGACGGACCCCTGAGGGACCGGCACGGAAGCGCCGGAGAAAGACAAGGAGCGAAGCGGCGGCCGGCAAAGGGCCGCGTGGCGTCATTTAAGAGACGATACAGACGGTACAACAGAGGCGGAGCTCCTATGGGAAGGATATACCGACATGGCAAGACGCAGACATTCCAATCGGAGGCGGCGGAGGAGGGGGAGCTTCGGCTTTCTCTATAAGCTCCTGTCCGTCCTAGTCATCTGCGGGTGTTTGGTGGCCGCCCTGACGCTGTTTTTTCGGGTAGACACCATTGTCGTCAGCGGCCAGAGCCGCTATACCGAGGAGGAGATCCGGGAGGCCTGCGGCATCCAGGCGGGGGATAACCTGATTCTGCTGAACAAGTACGAGGCCCAGCGCCGGATTCGGGAGGCGCTGCCCTATGTGGAGACCCCTTACATCCACCGCAGGCTGCCGGACACCCTGATGATTGAGGTGGAGGAGTGCGGCACACCGGCGGCCCTGGTTCAGGACGGCAGCACGTGGCTCATCAGCGCCAAGGGCATGATCGTGGACCAGAAGCCCGCCGGTGCGGCGGGGGAGTATGTCAGCATCACCGGCTGCACGCTGCTGGCACCCTCTGTGGGAACTCCCATCGCCCTGGCCAGCGAGTACAGCGTGCAGCAGGAGAGCCTGCTGAACCTGCTCTCGGCCCTGGAGGAGGCCCACATGCTGGACAAGGCCGATGAGATCCGCATGGACGACCTCTCCGTGATCCGCATGGACTATATCGGCCGTTTCACGGTAAAGCTGCCCTACGGCGCGGACTATGCCGTAAAGCTGCGGATTTTGCAGATGGCCATTGACAGCGAGTACGTGCAGGACAACATGACCGGAACGTTTGATATGACCCGGGAGGATGGACGAACGTACTTGGATCAGAGTGTTCGGTAAGCAAAACATCTGATTTTTGAAAAAAATCCAGGAAAACGACATAGAACACTTGACCGGAGTGGGAAAGTGTCATACAATGAGAAAAGACTTTACCTACAGGATATAGTATACACCAACGGGTATTTTGTCCCGTTTCTACAAACGATAGCAGGAGGCACACTATGGCATTTGGGATGGAAACCGGTCCTGACTCCGTTGTGAATATCAAGGTCATCGGTGTTGGCGGCGCGGGCAACAATGTGGTGAACCGCATGGTCAGCTCCGGCACAAAGGGCGTGGACTTTGTAGCGGTGAACACTGATAAGCAGGCGCTGAACGTGTCCAGTGCCACGTACAAAATTCAAATCGGCGAAAAGCTGACCCACGGCCAGGGCGCCGGGTCCGACCCGGAGGTGGGGCGCAAGTCCGCCGAGGAGAGCCGCAGCCAGATCGCCAAGGCCCTGGAGGACACAGACATGGTCTTCATCACCGCCGGTATGGGCGGCGGCACCGGCACCGGCGCGGCCCCCATCGTGGCGGAGATCGCCAAGGAAACGGGGACGCTGACAGTGGCGGTGGTCACCAAGCCCTTTGGCTTTGAGGGCCGCCGGCGGATGCAGCAGGCGGAGGCCGGCATTGCCGAGCTGGAGGGGAAGGTGGACTCCCTGGTCATCATCCCCAACGAGCGGCTCAAGCACGCCACCGACCAGAAGATCACCTTTGCCAACGCCTTTGAGATCGCCGACGATGTGCTGCGCCAGGCGGTGCAGTCCATCTCCGACCTGATTCGGGAGACGGGCTTCATCAATCTGGACTTCGCCGACGTCACGGCCATTATGAAGGACGCCGGCATGGCCCACATGGGCATGGGCCGGGCCGCCGGCAAGGGCAAGGCCGAGGAGGCCGCCCAGATGGCCATTTCCAGCCCGCTGCTGGAGACCTCCATCAACGGCGCGCGGGGCATTCTCATCAACGTGGCCGGTTCCATGGACATGGATCTGGAAGAGGTGGACAAGGCCGCTTCGCTGATCCAGGCCGCCGTCCATCCCGACGCCAACACCATCTTCGGCGCCACCTTCGATGAGACGCTGGAGGACGAGATCCGGGTTACCGTAATCGCCACCGGCTTCGACAAGCACAGCGGCGAGCTGCCCAAGATGGCCGGCGGGGCCGCCGGAGCGGAGAGCGGCACACCGAAGGCGCCGATGCCGCTGAAGGAGGAGGACGCCGCCAAGCCCGAGGAGGGGGAGGACGATCCCTTCAACGAGATCTTCAAAATTTTCAATAAGC
The DNA here is from genome assembly GCA_022796315.1 of Oscillibacter sp. Taxonomy (GTDB): domain Bacteria; phylum Bacillota; class Clostridia; order Oscillospirales; family Oscillospiraceae; genus Oscillibacter. The sequence continues at coordinate 4,885 of JAAWIL010000112.1, forward strand.
GGGACTGATGATTTGAAAAAACTGGGAGTCCCCGCAGGCTTTTGCCTGCGGGGACTTCTTTTTGCCTGTTCTGCGGGCAATGGGAGAGATTGCCATGGGGACGCTGGCGGTTTTTGCTTTGCGTGGTTTGCCTGCCGGCGGCAGAAGATAGATTTGCCGGCAGCAGCCGGCGATGATTTTTTGGAAGCGGGGTGATTTTTCATTGTATGGATCTTTGCAAGGCGCTAGGCGGCTGCTGCGCTGGGGTACGGCGGCTGTGCTGGCGCTGCTGCTGTGCGGGGCGGCCGGCGCCTCCGCGTCGGAGGTGAGGACCTTGGTGCCGGGAGGACACACCGTGGGCATCAAGCTGTTCTCCAGAGGCGTGGTGGTGGTGAAGCTCACGGATGGCGGCACGCCGGCCCGGGCCTGCGGGCTGCAGACCGGCGACGTGATCGTCAACTGCGCCGGAAGCGCCGTCACCTCTACGGAGCAGTTCCAGGACCTGATTCAAAAGAGCGGCGGAGAGAGCACGGACCTCCAGGTCCGGCGGGACGGCAGCCATATGACGCTCTCGGTGGAACCCTCTCAGAATGAGCAGGGAGTCTACTGTATTGGCGCCTGGATTCGGGACAGCATGGCCGGCATCGGTACCATGACCTACTATGATCCCGACACCGGGGCTTTCGGCGCCCTGGGTCACGGCATCACGGATGTGGATACCGCCCAGCTGATGCCCTTCGCCAACGGCTCCATTCTGCCCTCCACCGTGAAGGCGGTGAAGAAAGGGGAGAGCGGTGCCGCCGGCGAGCTGCGGGGAGATTTTGATCTGACCAGGGACCTGGGCGGTCTCCACGCCAACACTGCCAGCGGCGTGTTCGGCACGCTGGCGAACCCTCCGGCCCAGGGGGAGGCGCTGCCCACCGGAACGGCAGAGCCGGGACCGGCAGTCATCCGGGCCAATGTGCAGGGAGACCAGGTGAAGAGCTATGATATTGAGATTTTAAAGGTGATGCCTGACAGCGGAGACGGCCGGGACATGGTGCTCTCGGTCTGCGACCCGGCGCTGCTGGAGGTCACCGGCGGCATTGTCCAGGGAATGAGCGGCAGCCCGATTATTCAGAATGGCCGGCTCGTGGGCGCCGTGACCCATGTTCTGCTGAATGATCCAACCAAAGGATATGGGATATCCATCAATCATATGCTGGAGGCATCTGGAAGCAGCGAGTAGCCAATCAGTCAAGGGAGCGGCGTCAGCCGCTCCCTGCCTTTCTCGAAGGGGAACCCGTTTACGTGCGCCGCTTGGCGGTGGACCGCAGGTGGGGGTAGATGGCCCGGAACAGCGAGCCGGTCATCATGGCGCCAACCGCCAGGGCCGCCGCCATGCCGAAGGTGTAGAGCATGGTGTTCAGGAACTGCTGGATGTCCCCGGCCACGCAGTAGCTCATGGCGTAGTAGATGCCTCCGCCGGGCACCAGGGGCAGCAGGGCAACCAGCAGGTAGCAGGTCACCGGGCAGCGGCGAAGCCGGGCCATGATCTCGGAGAAGGTTCCGATGGCGGCGGCGGCCAGGAAGGCGGCGAAGATGGTGCTCCCGGCCAGCAGGTAGATCAGCCAGCCCAGCGAGCCCCCCACGGCGCAGATCAGCTTGCCCACGCCGTGGATGTTGAACATCTGGGTGAAGCCGATGCAGGCCAGAAAGACGCAGAGACAGGGCAGCAGGTATTCGGACCAAATCATAGCGAGCATACAGTACCTCCTCTAAGAACCGGTATTCATAATCGAACAGGTTGGCTGGGCGAGGGATTTGTCGCCCAAAGGGCATGTGATATCCGTAAGAGCCTGTTTAGGATCTCAGCGTGCGGGGATTGGCGAGGGGATTTTTTGTCCAGCAAGGCAAAAAGCCGCCGCAATCCTGGCGGATTGCAAGGGTT
>JAAWIL010000113.1 GCA_022796315.1 Oscillibacter sp.
CTCGCAGGAATCCTGACGGATTTCAAGAGTTTCTGACGCAGCCAGACGAAAAATTTTCCGTCAAGATGCGTGCCGGCGCCTATTGGTACAGCTTCTCAGAGCTCATCCTTCCGGTAAACCCCGAAGCCCTCGCCCAGGACCTCCCTGGCGTCGCACACGATCAGAAAGGCCCTCTCGTCCAGCTCGTGGACCTGGCGCTTGATGGTCACAATCTCCCGCTGGCGGAAGGCGATCATCAGCACCCGCTTCTCCGCGCCGGTGTAGGCCCCCTCCCCCTGGAGGATCGTGACCCCCCGGCCCTGCCGGCACATGAGGACCTCCGCGATCTCCTGCCAGCGGTCGGAGACAATGTAGGCCACCTTGGTCAGATCCATGCCGTAGAGCACCGTGTCCGCCACCTGGCTGGCCACAAACATGGCCACGCCGCCGTACAGCGCCGCCTCGACGCTGTCAAAGGCCGCCGCCACCGCCGCCAGCGCCGCCAGGTCCGGCACCAGAATCAGCTTCCCCAGGGGCAGCCAGGGGAATTTCAGCTTCAGCAGCCGCCCGATGATGTCCGTGCCGCCGCTGGTGGCCCCCTGGGTGAACACCATGCCCAGTCCCAGACCCATCAGCGCCCCGCCGCACAGGGCCGCCAGCATGGGGTCCATGGCGGGGAAGCGCCACAGGCCGAAGAGGTCGATGGCGGCGGAGCTCACCGCCATGGAGAAGAGGGAGGAGGCCAGCAGGTGGAACCCCAGCAGCCGCCAGCCCACCAGAAAGATGGGCACATTCAGCAAAAAGGTCAGCGCGCCTACGGAGAGCGCCGGGAACAGCACGTTGCCCACCTGAGCCAGCCCCGTGACGCCGGCCATGCCCACCTGGTTGGCCTCGAAAAACGCGGCGAAGGCCAGGGAATAGAGCACAGACCCGGCGAAAATGATCCCATAGCTCCTCAGCAGCTTCTTCATGTGTCCCTCCTGTCAGATTGCGGCGGAAACAAACGGCCCGTCCCGGCGTCTTCCTCCGCTCCGGTTACGTTTGGGGAACTCCGGAGTCCTCCCCGTCCAGCAGCCCGATCTGCTGCTCCTCGCTGTCCTCCTGGCGCAGCAGCGCCCCGGCGGCGGGAATGGCCCGGGCGCGGTAGCGGCTCGGGTTGGCGATGGGCGTCTCCTCCAGGACCCGCGCGGTCTCCAGGCGGTACTTGGGCTTCAGATTCAGCACCGCCACGCCCTGGGTGGACCGGGTGGCCTTGGAGGACAGCATGGCCGTGTGAAGGATCAGGCACCGGGGCTCCGTGGAGTACACGGCCAGCTCGCAGTCCTGTTTGATGTGACAGATGCACGCCAGGGGGGACTTGTCGGAGTAGGCCCCCGTGAGCTTGCGGCGGTTGGAGGTGGTCTTGTAGGCCGTCAGGTCTACCCGGGCCGCCTTGCCGTTTTCAAAGAAGAACAGCAGCGCTCCGGCGTAGTCCGGTCCCGGCAGCACCGCGTACACCACGCTCTCCCCGGCGTCCATGTGGAGCTTCGCCGGCAGGTAATCCCCCAGGACGCTGGCCTTGGCGTCGTCAAACTCGCTGAGGCGGGTCTTGTATACCTGGCACTTGTCCGTAAAGAACATAATCTCTGCCGCGGAGGTGGTCTCAAAGCTCTGGCGGAGGCCGTCGCCCTCCTTGAACTTCTGCTCCCCGCTCATCCGCAGGCTCTGGGGGGTAATCTTCTTGAAATACCCCTCCCGGGAGAGGAAGACATGGACGGGGTATTCCTCTGCGTCCTCGGTCTCGTTGTAGACCTCGATCTCGTGGCTGTAGACCAGGGTGGTGCGGCGGGGCTCGCCGTACTTCTTGGCCGTCGCCCCCAGCTCGTCCGCGAGGATCTTCTTCACCCGCCGGGGGGTGTTGAGAATGTCCTCCAGGTCCTCAATTTCCTCCTGGAGCGCGGCGGTCTCCTGGACCCGCTTCAGGATATACTCCTTGTTGATGTTGCGGAGCTTGATCTCCGCCACGTACTCCGCCTGAACCTGGTCGATGCCAAAGCCAATCATCAGGTTGGGGAGGACCTCGGACTCCTCCTCCGTCTCCCGGATGATCTTGATGGCCTTGTCAATGTCCAGCAGGATGCGCTTGAGGCCCTTGAGGAGGTGGAGCTTTTCCCGCCTCTTCTGCAGGACGAAGTGTACCCGCCTCCGGACGGACTCAGTCCGCCAGGCGGTCCACTCCTCCAGCACCTGCCGGACCCCCAGCACTTGGGGCTGCCCGGCGATCAGCACGTTGAAGTTGCAGGAGAAGGCGTCCTCCAGGGGCGTCTGCTTGTAGAGCTTCGCCATCAGCTTGTCCGGGTCCGCGCCCCGCTTCAGGTCGATGGCCAGCTTGAGGCCGGAGAGGTCCGTCTCGTCCCGCATATCGGCGATTTCCTTGGCCCGGCCCGCCTTGATGAGCTCCGCCACCTTGTCCAGAATCGCCTCCACCGTGGTGGAGTAGGGGATCTCGTAGACCTCGATGAGGTGCTCCTCCTTGACATAGCGGTACTTGGCCCGCACCCGCACGCTGCCCCGGCCGGTGTTGTAGATGTCCCGCAGAGCCGCCGGGTCGCAGATCAGCTCGCCGCCGGTGGGGAAGTCCGGGGCCAGCAGGGTCTCCGTCAGGTCGCAGTCCGGGTTTTTGAGGTAGGCCGCCGCGGTCTCGCAGACCTCTTTCAGGTTGAACCCGCAGAACTGGGAGGCCATGCCCACGGCGATGCCGCTGTTGGCGGAGACCAGGATATTGGGGAAGGTGGTGGGCAGGAGGGCGGGCTCCTTCATGGTGTTGTCGTAGTTGTCCACGAAGTCCACGGTGTCGCTGTCGATGTCCCGGAAGATCTCCTGGCAGATGGGGGTCAGCTTGGCCTCGGTGTACCGGGGCGCCGCGCAGGACATATCCCGGGAGTAGTGCTTGCCGAAGTTGCCCTTGGAGTCCACAAAGGGCGTCAGCAGCGCCCCATAGCCCCTGGAGAGGCGGACCATGGTGTCGTAGATGGGCCCGTCTCCGTGGGGGTTCAGGCGCATGGTCTGGCCCACGATGTTGGCGGACTTGGTCCGGGCCCCGGTGAGAAGGCCCATCTTGTACATGGTGTAGAGGAGCTTGCGGTGGGAGGGCTTGAAGCCGTCGATCTCCGGAATGGCCCGGGAGACGATCACGCTCATGGCATAGGGCATGTAGTTGGTCTCCAGGGTGTCGGTGATGGGCTGCTCCACCACGGCGGCCCGGAGGCCCAGAACGTTGGGGTTGGCGGCTTTTGGTTTCTTCTCGTTTGGTGTTTTCTTCTTCGGCATATGATTTACGATTCCTTACTCAACTTTTTCACCGGGATATGGCTCCCGGGTCTCGGTCTGCTTTAGCAAATAGTCCACACTGGTATGATAAAATTTTGCAAGGCGAACCAAGATTTCATCCGTCCACGGCTGTTGTCCCGTTTCCAAATAACTGTATTTACGCTGTGAGATGCCAATCGCTTCCGCGACCGCGCTTTGTGACAAATCTCGGTCTTCCCGCAAGTCTCGTATTCTCGTTTCCATCATATCACCCTGGTAGAGAATACATTAGATGTAATTTATCTATTGCATTTTAGATAAAATTTATCTAAAATAGAGGTGAGGTGATTTATATGAATGATTACAAGCGTCAAAAGAAGGTCGTCCACGTCTCTTTAACTCTGCAAGACTATAACCGCCTTTCCAAACTGGCGGTGGAATCCGGCAGAACGCCGTCAGGATACCTCCGCTGGCTGCTGCACCGGCATTTCAGGGAGAATGCCCGTCATGCTCCTGATTGAGGAGCCATTGCAGGGGGTTGTTTTGGATATATTGGCGGGTGGCGTCAAGGTCCTCGTCATTGCGGATAATGTGGTCGTAATATCCTCGCTGCCAGATGGACTGCCCAACTTCTCTGGAAACCGCCCTCTTAAACTGTTGAATGACGGTCGAAATTCCCGCCGCCGTAGGGGCGGCAACCTGCCGCCCGTCCCCCGCGACCTCCGGACTGTCATCCCGTCCGCCCTCCGCAGCCTCCAGCCTTTTCAGCTCCAGCAGCAGGTGCACATGATCCGGCATGATGATAAACATCTCCACGGTCACATTTTGGTAACGGCGAGGAATTTCACGAATGGCACCTTCCACGGCAATCCCCCAAGGGGTCAGGATGATTTCATGGAGCGGTTGGACGGAAGTCCGGGAGCCGCCGGGGGACGGGCGATTGATAATCGCCCCTACAGGCGTTGCGCCGGCCGAAAATGCAATAGAAGACAGGATATTCATTCCCCGTTCCCGGGTACAGATTGTCACAAAATAATACCCCGGTTTCCCATAATTGTATTGGGGCAGGCGGAGCGGTTTCCGATGTGGAATTTGATTGATAATTCCCATCCGTACCCTCCCCGCATGTAGGGGCGGCAACCTGCCGCCCGTCCTCCGCAGCCTCCGGACTGTCATTTCCTGGCCCCATACTCTCCAAGCCGTCCCTCACGAGATATCCGCCATCTCCAAATACTTATACCCATTCTCCGCGATGTGCTCCTTCCGCCCCTGGAGGTTGTCCCCCAGCAGGAGGTCGAATACCCGCGCCGTCTGCTCCACGTCCTCCGGCATCACCCGGATCAATCTCCGGGTCTCCGGGTTCATGGTCGTCAGCCACATCATCTCCGGCTCGTTCTCACCCAGACCCTTGGAGCGGTCAATCTTGTATTTCTTCCCCTCCAGGTCCTTTACAATGTCATTCTTCTCCTTATCCGAGTAGGCAAACCAGGTCTTCTCCCCGCAGGTGATCTCAAAGAGGGGCGTCTCCGCGATATACACGTACCCCTCCCGGATCAGCGTGGGCGTCAGCCGGTAGAGCATGGTCAGAATCAGCGTCCGGATCTGGAAGCCGTCCACGTCGCCGTCGGTGCAGATGACCACCTTGTTCCACCGGAGATTGTTGAGATCAAAGGAGGACACGTCCTTCACGTGCTTGTTCTGCACCTCCACACCGCAGCCCAGAACCTTGATGAGGTCCGTGATGATCTCGCTCTTGAAGATCCGGGCGTAATCCGCCTTCAGGCAGTTCAGGATCTTGCCCCGGATGGGCATGATCCCCTGGTACTCCGAGTCCCGGGCCTGCTTCACGCTGCCCAGGGCGCTGTCGCCCTCCACGATGTAGATCTCCCGCTTGTCCACGTCCTTCGTCCGGCAGTCCACAAACTTCTGGACCCGGTTGGCAATGTCAACGGAGCCGGAGAGCTTCTTTTTGATGTTCAGCCGGGCCTCCTCGGCCTTCTCCCGGCTGCGCTTGTTCAAAAGGACCTGCTCGGCGATCTTCTCCGCGTCAAAGCGGTTTTCGATGAAGTAGATCTCCAGATTCGTCCGCAGGAACTCCGTCATGGCCTCCTGGATGAACTTGTTGGTGATGGCTTTCTTCGTCTGGTTCTCATAGCTGGTCTGCGTAGAGAAGCTGCTGGAGACCAGCACCAGGCAGTCCTCCACATCCGCCCAGGTAACTTTGCTCTCGTTCTTCTGGTACTTCCCCTGCTCCCGCAGGTACTTGTCCACCGCGGAGACAAAGGCAGACCTGCTGGCCTTCTCCGGGCTTCCGCCGTGCTCCAGCCAGCTGGAGTTATGGTAGTACTCCGCCAGGCTGAGCTTGTTGGAAAAGCAGCAGGCCACGCTGAGCTTCACCTTGTAGTCCGGCTTGTCCGCCCGGTCCCGGCCGGTCTTCTCCGCCTGCCAGAACACCGGCGCCGTGAGGCTCTCCTCCCCGGCCAGCTCCGCCACATAGTCCGCGATGCCGTTCTCATAGACAAACACCGTCTCGGAGAACTCCCCCGGCGCCGTCTCGTCCAGCAGCCGGAAGGTGAGACCGGCGTTCACCACCGCCTGGCGCTTGCAGATCTCGGCAAAGTACTCCGCCGGGATGCTGATGTCCGTGAACACATCCAGATCCGGCAGCCACCGGGTGCGGGTGCCGGTCTTTTTCCCCTGGTTTTTCGGCAGGGGACGCTTCTCCAGCTCCCCCACGATCTCCCCCCGCTCAAAGCGGAGGGTATACTCAAAGCCGTCCCGCCAGACGGTGACGTCCATGTACCGGGAGGCGTACTGGGTGGCGCAGGCGCCCAGGCCGTTGAGCCCCAGGGAGTACTCGTAGTTGTCGCCGGTGAGGTTGTCGTACTTGCCTCCGGCGTAGAGCTCGCAGTACACCAGCTCCCAGTTGTAGCGCTGCTCCTTCTCGTTCCAGTCCACCGGGCATCCCCGCCCCGCGTCCTCCACCTGGATGGAGCCGTCGGCGAAGCGGGTGACCGTAATCAGCTGCCCGTGGCCCTCCCGGGCCTCGTCAATGGAGTTGGAGAGGATCTCAAACACCGCGTGTTCGCAGCCGTCCAGGCCGTCGGAGCCGAAAATGACGCCGGGCCGTTTCCGGACCCGGTCCGCGCCCTTCAGGGATGAGATGCTGTCGTTGCCGTATTCCTGTTTCTTCGTGGCCATAGTTCCTCCGCGGGAAAAGGTTCCCAAAATGATGTCAGCGCCGCTCCCCGCCCGACTGATGCCGGGCGCGCACCGGTGTCTCCTCCGGAAAAACAGCGCTTGGATGCCAGCTTTTGACTATACCACATCCCCGGCACGAATTCAAGGGTTTGCCGTTTCCAGGCGCATCCGGGCGTGGATTTTAGAAGCTGTACCAATAGGTGACGGTATGCAGATTGGCAAGAAAAATTTTTGCCTGGCAAGGAAGAAACTCGCAGGAATCCTGACGGATTTCAA
>JAAWIL010000114.1 GCA_022796315.1 Oscillibacter sp.
CTCCCCGCACACGTCTTGGCGGCGTATTTTCCGTCCAGACTTCGTTAAAAACCCTTGCAATCCGCCAGGATTGCGGCGGCTTTTTGCCTTGCTGGACAATAAATCCCCTCGCCAATCCCCGCACGCTGAGATCCTAAACAGGCTCTTACGTATGTGTTGACTTTCATTCCCATGCCCCCATAATCAAATTATGAAAAACGCGGCCGCTCGGTCCGGTCTTGTGACGGCGGGCACCGGCAAGAGCCTGCTTCGGAAGCGGCGCGGCCGCTACGGACTGCTCAGGAGGATTTTCTATGAACATTCAGATTTTTGGCTCATCCAAGTCCTTTGACACCAAGAAGGCGGAGCGGTGGTTCAAGGAGCGCCGCATCAAGTATCAATATATCGACGTCCTCTCCAAAGGATTATCCCCCCGGGAGTACCAATCCGTCAAGCAGAAAGTTGGTTTCGAGGCCCTGGTGAACACAAAATGCCGGGCCTATGAGGAGCTGTACATGCCCTACATCACGCCGGAGGCCCGGGAGGAGAAGCTCCTGGAGCACCCGGAGCTGTTCCAGACGCCCATCGTCCGCAACGGTAAAGAGGCCACGGTGGGCTATTGTCCGGAGATTTGGGCACAATGGCAGTAACCGGAGCCCGGACGGAGAGGAACGTTGACGGCGCCGGAGGCAGTCCGTGCCCGTCCCAGGCGCGATTTCTCATGCTTGGCGGCAGATCCCCAATTCCCAGAACAGGGTGGTGACCTCTCGTGGAATGGAACCCTCCCCAAAACCGCTTTCTGCGCGGAATCTACCTGATGGCCCGGCGGTATCTCCGGCACAATGTGGCCATCCAGAGCGCTGCGCTGGCGTTTTATCTGCTGTTTATGATCTTCCCCTTCCTGATCTTCTTCAGCGCCCTGCTGGGTCTTTTGCAGCTGGACGTGGCGGGGATTCTGCTGGCCCTGGAGGAGATTCTGCCCAGGGATGTGGCGGGCCTCATCGGGATGTATCTGAACTATGTCCGCAGTGCCCCCAGCCCGCATCTGCTGCTCTTTGGGCTGTTTTTCTCCATCTACTTCCCCATGCGGGCCACCAACAGCCTCATGCGGGCCGTGCGGACGGCGTACCACCTGGGGCCGCCCAGGGGGACCTTTGTCCACCACCTGAAGACCCTGGGATACACGGTGCTGCTGATTGTCACCATCGCCCTGAGCCTGGCGCTGATGACCGTGGGAGAGCGTCTGCTGGGCTACGCGGTGGATCAGCTGCGCCTGCCGGTGTTTTTTGCGGAGACCTGGGCGCGGCTGCGGTTCCCGGCGGCGGCGGCCGTGGGCTTCTTCGCCCTGTTCTTCCTCTATGCTCTGGCCCAGGACGTCCGCCAGCCCTGGCGGAACATCTGGCCCGGCACGCTGGCGGCTCTGACGGCCTGGATGGGGCTCAGCTGGCTCTATGCCTTTTATGTGGATAACGTGGCCAACTACTCGGTGCTGTATGGCTCCATCGGTACGGTGATCGCCCTGCTGATCTGGCTGAACATGAGCGCCATTGTGCTGATTATGGGGGCGGAGTTCAACGGAACGCTCATCAGCCTGCGGCGGGACCGGGAGGCGGTGTGACGGGCTGTTTCGGCCCGGCGGACAGGACGGAGACGTGAACCTTTTTTGAATCCTGCCCGGAACCCCTTTACTTTCCCGGGAAAATCGTGCATAGTATAGTCAAAACATTTGAAAATCGGGAATCCGATTTCCAAGGCAGGCAAGGCCTGCGGCGCGTACACTGTGCCGGGTTTTGCCTATGAAGTCCGCCGTCAGGCCGCTTCGCGGCCCCTGCGGTGACGATAGAACCCGGAACAATCGAAAACATCGAAAGGACGATTTCATGAGAGAAAAATTGCAGGAATACGCCCGGCTGCTGGTGCGGGTCGGGCTGAATGTGCAAAGAGGCCAGCGGATGGTGATCTCCTCCCCGGTGGAGTGCGCCGCCTTTGCCCGGCTCTGCGCCCAGGAGGCCTACGACGCCGGCTGCTACGAGGTGGTCATGAACTGGAACGACGACGCCATGACCCGCATGAAGTACCTCCACGCCGGGGAGGAGGTCTTTGACCACGTGCCCCTGTGGCGGCGGCACTTCTTCAACGATTATGCCCTGGAGGGGACGGCATACCTGGCCATCTCCGCCAGCGACCCGGAGAACCTCAAAGGAGTGGACTCCCGGCGGATCATCCGGGCCCAGCAGGCCAGCGGCAAGGCCCTCAAGGACTTTGACCGGCTCCAGATGTGCGGCGGCTTCCCCTGGTGCATCGCCTCCATCCCCATCCCCAGCTGGGCGGCGCGGGTCTTTCCGGACAGGGGAGACGGGGAGGCGGTGGAGGCCCTGTGGGACGCCATCTTCGCCGCCGTCCGCGTCACCGGCGACGGGAAGGCTGTGGAGCGCTGGCAGGATCACCTGGCGACGCTCCACCGGCGGGTGGACCGGCTGAACGCCCTGCGCTTCCGGTCCCTGCGCTATCAGAACGCCCTGGGTACCGACCTGACGGTGGAGCTGCCGGAGGGCCACATCTGGGAGGCGGGCAACGACGTGACCCTCTCCGGCCAGGAGTATATCGCCAACATCCCCACGGAGGAGATCTTTACCGCGCCTCTGAAGACCGGGGCCAACGGCGTGGTGATGGCCTCCATGCCCCTGGTTCACGACGGAAACGTCATCGAGAATATCCGCTTTGTGGTGAAGGAGGGCAGGATTGTGGAGGCCACGGCCAGCCGGGGAGAGGAGACCATCCTGGCCGCCATCTCCGTGGACGAGGGCGCCGCCTATTTCGGGGAGCTGGCCCTGGTGCCCTATGACAGTCCCATCTCCAACACGGGGCTGCTGTTCTACAACACCCTCTTTGACGAGAACGCCGCCTGCCATATCGCCTTCGGCGAGGCCTACCCCTGCCTGGAGGGCGGCCAGCAGATGACCAAGGAGGAGCTGAAGGCCCGGGGCCTCAACGATTCCATCACCCACGTGGACTTTATGATCGGCACGCCGGATCTCTCCATTGTGGGCACCACTCACGACGGGCGAGAGATCCCGGTGTTCATCGACGGAAATTTCGCGCCGGGAATCTGAGCGCGGCACAGGGCGGAGGGGCTGGCCGATAGAGGCGCCCTCCCGCCGACTTCATACAAAAGGAGAACGATTATATGACATATCAACTGAAAAAGACCGACGAGAATGTGGTGATCTGCGAGGGGGCCGTGGTGACAGAGGAGCACGTGACCCTGGGCCGGGGCGTCAGCGTGTGGTATCACGCGGTGATCCGGGGGGATGACGGCGAGATTGCCGTCGGAGAGGACACCAACATCCAGGACGGGGCGCTGCTGCACGAGAGGACCGTGGTGGGCCGGGGCTGCACCGTGGGGCACCACGCCATTCTCCACGGCTGCACCGTTGGGGACAACACCCTCATCGGCATGGGGGCCACGGTACTCAACGGCGCCAGAATCGGGGAGAACTGCCTGGTGGGCGCCGGGGCCCTGGTCACCGGGAAGATGGACGCCCCGGCGGGGTCCATGATCCTGGGCAGTCCCGCCAAGGTGGTCCGGGAGCTGACGGAGGCAGAGATTCAGGAGAACCGGGAATCTGCCCGGGAGTACCTGAAGCTGGCGGAACAGTACCGCGAAAACCACTGACCGGAGGGACCTATGGAACGGCAGAAGATCAAGGGCCTGCTGCTGGTGGTTTGCGGCGGTGTGGCCTTTTACTGTGCCTTGCAGAACCTGGGAACGGTCTTCGGGGCCCTGGGGTGGCTGCTGGGGGTGCTGAGCCCCTTCCTGCTGGGCGGGGCCATCGCCTTTGTGCTGAACGTGCCCATGCGGGCCATTGAGCGGCACCTGGCCCTCACGGGGCGGCGGACGGCCAAGCTGCGCCGGCCTCTGGCACTGGTGCTGACTCTGGCGGCGGTGATCGGGGTGCTGGCCCTGGCCTCCGGCGTCATCGGGCCCGGCGTGACGGAGGCGGTCATGTCCATTGCCCGGCAGATCCCCGGGGCGCTGGAGCGGGTCCAGCGGGAGCTGGAGAACCTCAGCGGCTACCTGCCCCTGCTGGAGGAGCTGGCGGGGAATCTCCAGGTTGACTGGCAGGCGCTGTCCCAGAGAGCCATCGCGCTGGTGCAGAGCTGGGGGAGCACCCTGCTGTCCACCGGCGGCGGGATGATCGGCGGCGTCATCAGCGGCGTCAGCACGTTTGTAATCAGCCTGATCTTTTCCTTTTACATCCTGCTTCAGAAAGAGGCGCTGTCCCGGCAGGGACGGCAGGTGCTCTACGCCCTGCTGCCCACGGCGGGGGCGGACCGGTGCCTGGAGATCCTCCGGCTGGCAGGGCGCACGTTCTCCAGCTTCCTCTCCGGCCAGTGCCTGGAGGCCTGCATTCTGGGGACGCTGTTTGTGGTGTCCATGACCCTCTTCCGGATGCCCTACGCCTTGCTGGTGGGCGTTCTCATCGCCCTGACGGCCCTGATTCCCATTGTGGGGGCGTTCATTGGCTGCGCCGTGGGCGCGATGCTGATCGCCGTCACAGACCCCTGGAAGGCGCTGATGTTCATTGTGCTGTTCCTGGTATTGCAGCAGGTGGAGGGGAACCTGATCTACCCGCATGTGGTGGGTTCCTCTGTGGGCCTGCCGTCCATCTGGGTGCTGGCGGCGGTGACCCTGGGCGGGAGCCTGATGGGGGTTGCGGGGATGCTGTTCTTCATCCCGCTGTGCTCCGTGCTGTACGCGCTCTTCCGGGGCTTTGTGAAAAACCGGCTGAACGTGCGGGCGGTTCCCGTGAGTAAGTGGCAGGACCTGCCGCCGGATGTTGGACGAAAATAGCAGATCGCGTGAAGAGCCCTCCGGAAAGATTCCGGGGGGCTTTTTTGATGGGAGTGTTCCATTAGGAGCTTTTATGTAGGGGCGGTTATTAACGCCCGAGCCGCCGCAGGCGGCGACAAAGTGCCCTTGGGGTGCCGCCCGTCCGAAGGGAGATCCGGTCTGCAGGGGGAGGGCTAAGGGGACTCCGGAGGTCGTGGGGGGCTTGGCCCGGCCAGGGGTCCGGGCCCTACCGGCCTAGGGGGAGTCCGGAGGTCGCGGGAGAACGGGCCGCCGAGGGCGGCGGCCCCTACAGGGGAGTCCGGAGGTTGTGGAAAGACGGGCGGCAGATTGCCGCCCCTGCATGGTCCGCAGAAACCACTATAAAATGCGCGCGCTCCCTTTTTTAATGTTTCCTATTGACAACAATCCTTGTCAGTGCTATCCTGTGGATGACAATGATCATTGTCAATTTGACAAAAAAGCTTGTCAGAAAGCGAGGTGACGGAATGCCATTATACAACCGGCTGAAAGAGTACCGGGCACGGCTGGGGGTCAACCAGCAGGAGATGGGGCGTCTGGCGGGGGTATCCCGGCAGACCATCAGTCAAATTGAGCGGGGGGACTACTCCCCCTCGGTGACGCTGGCGCTGAAGATCGCGAAGATCTGCGGCGTGACGGTAGAGGACATTTTTGTGTATCGGGAGGACGAACATGAGACAGAAAAAGGAACGCAGTGACAACCGCAGGGCGCTGCCCAAATTCCTGCTGGGCCTGCTGGGGGCGGCCCTGGGCGGCGGAGTGCTTGGGTTTTTTACCGGGATCGGCGCCCACCTGGAGTTGGGGGAGTCCCTGAGCGGGTGGGTGAACGGCCTGGTGGCCGCTGTGACGCCCTGGGCCATTCCGGCGACCGCGGCGGTGACCATGGGGGCGGCGCTTGCGCTGTACCGCTCCGCCAGAAGGCAGTGCCTGGAGTGGAACGGCGAGGATGAGGACACCATGGACCGGGCGGAGGAGAAGCTGAGCTGGGTTCTGCTTCTGGCCGGGGTTCAGATGATGCTGGGCATGTTTTTCTTCGCCGCGGCCAGCCGGTACCTGCGGAGTGACGGCGTGATGGCCGCCCTGGCGGAGTTTCTGATCTCCTGTGGGCTGGCGGTGTTTGCCCAGCAGAAGGCGGTGGACCTGACCAAGCGGATGAACCCGGAGAAGCAGGGCAGCATCTATGACGCGAAATTCCACAAGAAGTGGATGGAGAGCTGCGACGAGGCGGAGCGGCAGCAGATCGGTCAGGCGGCCATACGGGCCTTTCGGGCCGCCTGCAATGCCTGCGTCTGGATCTGGGTGGCGCTGATGATGCTGGGCTTCGTCTGTGACATTGGGGTTCTGCCGGTCTTTGTTGCCATGCTGCTGTGGGGGATCTTGCAGGTGACCTACACGCTGGAGTGCATCCGTCTGTCCCGGAAGCACGCCTGAACGGAGGAAATCCGGGCTGGGAGACGGCTGTCCGGGTGGGCAGCCGTCTCGGGTTTGGGGCGGGGCCGGCGGCCGGAAAAGCGCTGGATGGGTTTTGGCAAAAAATTTGAAAAAACCCCTTGACAAAACGGGACTTTCCTGTATAATAAAGCTGTTCGCTGAAGTGAGCAGATACAGCGGGTTTGTGTAAAGGTAGCACAGCAGACTCTGACTCTGTATGTGAGGGTTCGAATCCTTCACCCGCTGCCAGATTGAGGAATCCCACCGCATGGCGGTGGGATTCCTTTTATGTTTCACTCAGGCAAAACACCGGGCCGCGCCGGGGTTTGGCTTAGAGCCTGTTTAGAATCTCCCCGCACACGTCTTGGCGGCGTATTTTCCGTCCAGACATCGTTAAAAACCCTTGCAATCCGCCAGGATTGCGGCGGCTTTTTGCCTTGCTGGA
>JAAWIL010000243.1 GCA_022796315.1 Oscillibacter sp.
TTTTGTCCAGCAAGGCAAAAAGCCGCCGCAATCCTGGCGGATTGCAAGGGTTTTTAACGAAGTCTGGACGGAAAATACGCCGCCAAGACGTGTGCGGGGGGATTTTAAACAGGCTCTAAGGGCTGACGCCGTATCGGGGGGAGGTCTCCCCCCGATACGTTCCTAGAGAGGAGTAAGAATGAACGAGAATCAAGATAAAGGACTGAAATACGTCTGGCATAATCTGGAGTACATTCTCGCGGCGCTTTGTGCAGTGGGCATGGTAATCGCCTTGTTTCTCCAGGTAGTTGCGCGCTTTGTCTTCAACAGACCCATTGGATGGACGGAAGAGGCGGCGGTGACGTTGTTCGTCATGATGGTATATATCGGTGCCATCGGCGCGACGCGCAATGACGATCACTTGAAGCTGGAGCTGTTCATCAACATGTGCGGGCCGAAAGGCAGGCTGGTCATGCTGATTATCGGCGATCTAGTGTTTTTCATCGCCAATCTGGTCATTGCATACGGCATCTTCATGGTCTCGCTGAATCTGAAAAAATACGGCATGACCACCTCCATGCTGCAGATCCCCAAGTGGATTCCGTATATGGTGCTGCCGATCTGCTTCCTCTGCATGGATTTCAAGCTGTTCCAGAATGTAATGCAGAAGGTGCAAAAGATCCAGGCTCTGGGCAGGCCGGAAGAACCTGCCGGGAAGAAGGAGGGGGATTGACGTATGGAAATTCTGGTATTGGTCGTTGTTGCGTTTTTGATGCTGGCCGTAGGCGTTCCCATCGGTATTGCCCTCTGCTGCGGCCTATTGGCGCTGTCCTTTACATTTGGGACCATCGATGTAAGCTTTATTTCCCAGGCAATGTATACAGGCCAGGAATCCCTGCCGATTCTGGCGGTGCCCTGCTTCATGTTGGCCGGCGATATCATGCAGCGCGGCGGCCTGACGGACCGGCTGGTCAACATTGCAAAGAAAATGACGGGCCATATGGCCGGCGGCCTGGGCAATGTGACCATCGTGGCCAGTCTGTTTTTCGGTGCAATTTCAGGCTCGGCGCCGGCCACGACGTCCGCCATAGGCGGCAATATGATTCCCGCCATGGTGGACGAGGGGCACTACGACAAGGCCTATGGCACCGGTCTGGCGGCCGTGGCTGGGGCACTGGGGATCATCATTCCGCCCAGCATCCCCTTTGTGGTGTTTGCCAGTGTGACTTCCGCCTCTGTGGGCGATCTGTTCCTTGCCGGTATCATTCCCGGTGTGCTTGTGGCGGCCGCGCTGATTTTCACCCATACGATGCAGGCCAAGCGGCGCGGTTATGTGGATAAGAAACCCCGTGCTTCCCTGATAGAAGTTTTGAAGGCGGTCTGGGACGGGAAGTGGGCGGTTTTGATGCCGGTCATTATTCTGGGCGGCATTTACTCCGGCGTCTTTACGCCGACAGAGGCCTCTGTGGTGGCTGTGGTGTACGGCGTTGTAATCGGAATTTTCGTCTACAAAAACCTCACCTGGAAGGAGCTGTGGGGGATTTTCATGAAGACGGCGACTTCCGTAGGCGGCTTCATGTTGGCCTATGCGCCGGCGGCCTGCCTTGGAAGCACGCTGATTCTGCTGGGCACCACGGGCAAGATTTCCAGGCTGCTCTCCGGGTTGACCAACAATATCTATGTGATTTTGTTCATTGTGGTTATCTTCCTGATGATCGCCGGCATGTTCCTGGATACCACCTCCAATCTGGTGGTATTTGGCCCGATTCTGTACTCCATTTTGAGCCCAATGGGCGTCAATGTCATTCATCTGGGCGTTATCATGATCGTCTGCCTGGCGGTGGGCTTTGTGACGCCGCCTGTGTGCATGAACGTGTTTGTAGCGTCCAATATGACGGGGCTGCCTATGGAGAAGATTGTGAAGCCGGTTGTGCCGCAAATTGTTGCGCTGTTTATCGTCTGCCTTTTGCTGGCGTTTGTCCCCGGCTTCAGCCTGCTTCTGGTTTGATGTTCGCGCGGGGCTGCTCAAAATCAGAAAGGAAGTAGTGTGATGAGCGAGAGAGCGGTTTGTAATGCAGAGCGGCTGGTCATTCAGTACGGCATGGGCATTGTACGCCAGCCCTTCCTGCGGCAGATGCCCTGGCAGGTCAGCCATGACGGAACCCCGGTGATTCTGCCTCGGATGGGGGCAATCACCCTGAATGTTCAGATCGGAGACAGTGTTTACGGCATGGAAGGAGATCACATTGAGCCTGGCGTCAGTATTAAAAATCCAGGTCCGGAAGAGAACAGTGCGCTGAATCTTCTCTCCTGCATTGGCAATCCAGCAGTGGTTCTCAGCGGCGAGGCCAAGGGGGCGGAGGGATTTGTCACAGGCTCCCACGGCGGTGTGGATGATCTGCTGGTTTACTTTCCGCGGGACGTTTTGGAGCGGATGACTTTAGAGGATAAGGTCCAAGTCCGTATGCGGGGCCGCGGCATGAAGATCCTGGGCTTTGAGGAAAGGGTCCACTGCGTTGGAATCGACCCAGACCTGTTTGAAAAAATGGGGATCGTTGTAGAAGACGGAGTGCTGATTGTCCCCGTGGCGGCCAAAGTGCCGGCACATTTGATGGGCAGCGGCATCGGAGAATTCAGTTCGGCAGCTGGAGATTACGACATCATGACGGCAGACTGGAAGGAAATTCAGCGCCATGGACTGGATCATCTGAGGTACGGCGACGTGGTCCTGCTGGAGAACTGCGACAACACGTATGGCCGTGGCTATCTGACCGGCGCTGTGAGTATTGGTGTGATAGTACACGGGGACTGCATCCTGATGGGGCATGGCCCCGGAGTCAGCACGCTGTTCTCCGCCAAGACGCCTTGCATCAGGGGACGCATGGATGCCCATGCAAACCTGGCGGATTTCATGGGGGTTCCGCCTGTTTCATAGAGCACTCCCCATCGGCGGCGTGGAGAGGATTTTCCTTCATTGTTTCCATTTCGTTCTTCTTTTTCTGTATGCCCACAATCATCGGCGCCTTTTTTGTGGGGCAGCAGAACTGGCCGCAGATCTTCAAAGGAAAAACATACTTGGCCGTATATGGTGATCCTGCTGTTTTCCTGCATTTCGGTTCCATTACTTACGTTGAGGCCGTCTTCTCGATCTGTGACTGCCTGAATGGCCCGATGGTCATTGCCAATCTGATTGCCCCGCTTGGAAGCCATTGGGGTACTGCAAAGAAGCGGCAGGTGTACAATGCCGGCGGAACAGCGTTGGATACCACTCTTTTACCATGCCGGAAATTCCCGCAGCCCTTGCCCTGCAGCGGCAAGACTCCGCGGCGCTATGCCGCGGAGTTCTGCCGCAGGGGACAGCATGTGGGCGGACCAAGATTTGTGCACGGCACAAGCGGTTGATGCCCGGCTGAGGCAGATGAGGGCCAAGATCCACCGGGCTTTTGCAGGGGCTGCCGAGTGTTATGGATTAGGATGCGTTGGGCCTCCGACGCCAATATTGTTTGAAGAAAGCTGCTGCGGCTGTAGTGGACCAGAGGATATTCCGAAAATTACAGAACCAATTTCTGTATCTGGCCGGACGGCAAATGCTGCGCATACGCTTGTACACTGGTTAAACCGGCGATTTACCAAATCGCCTTGTATAAAGGAAAGGAATGAAGAATATGTCTGACAGAAAAATTTTAACGAGCCTGCTGGACAAAATCAACGTAGACACCATCTGGGCCCGGGCTTCCCATGTCTGCGACACTTGGCCGGACCGCCTTCCTGGGACCCCCGGTGCCAAGGAATATGCGGAATATGTGGCGGACTACTACCGTGAGATCGGCCTGGACGACGTGAAGATCCACACAGGCATGGGCCTGCTCAAGAATCCTGGTCCCGCCGACGTCCGCCTGCGCATCAACGGCAAGGAGGAACGGCTGGACTGCAATGCCAATGCCCAGTGCGGCGATACGCCGGAGGGCGGCTTCTCCGGCGAGCTCGTCTATGTGGGTCCCGGCGGCGAGGATAACTATGAGGGCGTTGACGCCCAGGGAAAGGTGATTTTGACGGAGCTGTCCTACGCCCCGCCCCGCTCGGAGAAGATGCGTTTGGGTATGGTACACGGCGCCATTGCGATGGTCATCATGAACTGGGGGCCGGAGGAGAGCACCTCCGTCCCCTACGGTACCTCCAAATCGGTTTGGGGCAACCCGACGCCTGAGGACGAACACTTTATGTATGAGACGATCCCCGTCTTCTCCATCTCCAAGGCGGAGGGCCTCCGCCTGCGCAGAATGCTGGAGGCCGGAGAGAAGATCGACGTGTTCATGAACTATCAGCAAAAGCAGGGATGGGACCCCCTGTACCTGCCCAGCGGCACGGTGAAGGCGCCGGACAACCAGTCCGGCGAGTTCATCCTGGTAGCGGGTCATATGGACTCCTGGCCTGTGGGCGCGTCCGACAACGCCGCCGGCAACGCCGCCGCCATGGAGTTGGCCCGCGTTTTGCAGGAGAACCGCGATCAGCTGAGCCGGGATGTGCGATTCCTGTTCTGGCAGGGCCACGAGGGCGGCCAGATGGAGGGCTCCACCTGGTACTGTGATAATCTGTGGGATGACCTGAACAAGCACTGCGTTATGTATGTCAACATCGACGCCATCGGCCTGGGCGACGGCGCAACGGTTTTGCACAGCGAGCCCGCTTTTGAGTTCTGGAACTGGATTCATGAGATGAATGAGTTCTCCCTTCCCGGCTGGGAGAGCGACTATTGCTTCCCCTTCAAAAACGCCGACATGTCCTTCCTGGGAATTGGCGTGCCCTCCTGCTATAACTGGATCTACCATACGCCTGAGCTGCGGGAGAAGTGGGGCAATGCGACCCTAGGCCTGCCCTATCACAGTGCGGACGATACCATGGACACCTTGGATAAGAACGTGATGTATCACGGCGTCCGCAATGACGCGGCATACATCTTCGATCTGGCCATGCGCAAGACGCTGCCCCAGAACTTCACCGTCATGGCGGAGCAGATCTCCAAGCGCATTGGGGAAATGATGGAGTATATCAAGGAGATGCCCGAGGCCCGGGAAGGTCTGGACCTGGAGGGCGCGCTGGAGATGTCCAGGATCTTTGAGCAAAAGGCGGCTGCGGTGGAAAAGATCCGTCTGGCACAGGAAGAGGCAGACGAGCGGAATAACCGTTTGAACTATCTCCTCATGCGGATCTCCCGTGTGGTTATGCCGATGCTGACTACGGTGACCGGCAGATTTGAGCAGGACCGGTACGGCCTGACCGGCCTGAAGTATATCATTCCCAACAGCGTATCCGTTCTGGAGCTCTCTCAGCGCGAGGAGGGCACGCACGAGTTCTATCTGTGGCTGAACCGTGCCCGGAAGGAGCGCAATAAGATCACAGACGCTGTGGATATGGCGATTGACATCTGCGATCTGATTCTGGCGGGCCAATAAGGAATGAAGGGCGGCCCGCCTGCGGAGAAGACGGGCCGCCCTTTCTAAATGCGAAGGAGGAATGCGGCTGTGGAGCTAGCGGTGATTATCCCCGTGCTGGGAATGTCCGATGAGATGATTCAGGCCCGGGTTGATGTATTGAAGGAAAAGGCGATGCCGGCAACAAATTTCCGAATTTACAGGAGCCGGCGGGGGCCTGGGGCGATTGAGTCCAGGTATGACCGCCAGCTGGCGGGCGATGAGGTGATGCGGCTGAGCTGTCAGGCGGAGCGGGATGGATGTGATGCGGCTATGGTCTGGTGCGCAGGCGATCCGGCGGTGGATGCCGCCCGCGAGCTGGTGAAAATCCCCGTGATCGGTACAGGGGAGGCCGGAATGCTGTTTGCCTACCATCTGGCGCAGAATTTCTGTATTCTGACGGGCGATGAGGACTTGGCGGCAACTTCTTATGACGTGGCTGTACGCTCCGGGCTGAAAGCGCGGATGATTTCGATCCGGGGAATTCAGATGTCTGTAGACCAGCTGCGAAACGACCGGGAGGGAGCGCTGCAGGGGCTGGAGAAAGTGGCGCAGGAGGCGGTGCAGCGGGACGGCGCACATGCGTTTGTCTTTGGCTGTCTGGCATTGACCGGTATGGGAGAGGAGCTGTCTGAACGAATTGGACTCCCTGTGGTGGACGCCGCGCATTGTGCGGTGTCGCTGGCGGAGTCGCTGGTGAAAATGAACCTAACATACAGCTGCAGAACTTATGCGGCTCCGCCTGTTGTGGATCCGGAGATCACCGGCGCACCGGTTTTGCCGTGACGGGAAGGGACGCTCGAGGTGGATTCCTCCGGAAAGCGGAATTCCTTTGATATGTCTGAGGAAGCCTTTTGAGGGATGACATGGGGCGGTTCCATGGGGAAAGCCCTGATGAGAACGGCCTTCAGAACTGCGGAATGCCGGCGTTTTTCCGCCGGACTGCGTATTCTCCTCGCATAACGGAAGGCGTGTCCACCTATCTGGCGTTCCCCGGTTATAGTCACCGCAGTTGAAAAGAAGCAAATGCTTCTTTTCAACCCTGGGGCGCATAGGCGCCCCAGGGGCCATGAAACGGCCTGACGGTGGACTTCATAGACAAAACACGGCACATGGATGTGCCGGCGGCCTCGCCCGCCTTGAAAATCGGATACCGATTTTCAAGTGTT
>JAAWIL010000249.1 GCA_022796315.1 Oscillibacter sp.
ACGGTGGACTTCATAGACAAAACACGGCACATGGATGTGCCGGCGGCCTCGCCCGCCTTGAAAATCGGATACCGATTTTCAAGTGTTTTGACTATATATTGTACCACGGAACGGAAGCACTGCCAAGAGGGGAGGCGGCTGGGGAGAGGAGTCGATTACGGCTTCTCTGATGGTTTTGGAGGGGTCCTGCAGGGGCGGCAATCTGCCGCCCGTCTCTCCGCGGGCTCCGGATTACCGGTAGGGCCCGAACCCCTGGCCCGGCCGATTCCCCTCTGCCGGCAGGTTCTTTCAACGGGACACGCCCGGCGCCTGACGCGGAGGAGCTATGTTAAACCATTCACAAAATTGCAAAATCCTTAACGAAGTTTTTGTGGGAACTGTAAAAAAGAAAAAATGAGGGAGCGAGGGCCGATTTTGGACTTGATAAATAGGAAGGGAACGCCTATAATGGAGGTCGTGAGCGAAATCAACAGATCCCGATTCCCCAAAATGAAAGAATTGAGATTACAGGAGGAACAAACATGAAAGTAGCAATTTTCGGCGCCGGAACGATGGGCAGCGGCATTGCCCAGGTCTTTGCCGCCAACGGCCATACCGCCCTGATGTATGCCAGCTCTGTGGCGTCCGCCCAGAAGCACAAGGATAAGCTGGCCGCCTCTCTCCAGAAGCGGGTGGAAAAGGGCAAGATGGACCAGGCCGCCGCCGACGCCCTGCTGGCCAATGTCCTGGTGGAGGAGAAGTCCGCCTGCGCCGACGCCGACCTCGTTATCGAGTGCGTCAAGGAGGACATGGGCACCAAGAAGGAGCTCCTGGGCGAGCTGGATGCCCTGTGCAAGCCCGAGACCGTCTTTGCCTCCAACACCTCCTCGCTCTCCATCACGGAGATGGGACACGGCCTGAAGCATCCCGTCATCGGCATGCACTTCTTCAACCCCGTGCCCAGCATGAAGCTGGTGGAGATCATCCGGGGCGCCAACACCACCCAGGAGACCTTCGACTTCGTCTACAAGCTGTCTCAGGACATCGGCAAGGACCCCGTAGAGGTGGCCGAGGCCCCCGGCTTTGTGGTTAACAAGATCCTGATCCCCATGATCAACGAGGCCATTGGCCTGGTGGAGACCGGCGTCGCCTCCGTGGAGGACATCGACAAGTCCATGCGTCTGGGCGCCAACCATCCCATGGGCCCCCTGGCTCTGGGCGACTTCATCGGCCTGGACGTGTGCCTGGCCATCATGGAGACCCTGTTCAACGAGACCGGTGATCCCAAGTATCGTCCGGCCCTGCTGCTCAAGAAGATGGTCCGCGGCGGCCTGCTGGGCAAGAAGAGCGGCAAGGGTTTCTACGATTACAGCAAGTAATTTTTTCAGTGAAGGAGTAAAAGGTATGGATTTTCATCTGACAAACGAGCAGCTGATGCTCCGGAAAATGTACCGGGAATTTGCTGAGAACGAGGTCAAGCCCCTGGCCGAGGAGGTCGACGAGACGGAGGAGTTCCCCATGGAAACCGTCAAGAAGATGGCCAAGCTGGGGATGATGGGTATCTACTTCCCCAAGGAGTACGGCGGCGCCGGCGGCGACGTGCTGTCCTACGCGATGTGCGTGGAGGAGCTGGCCAAGGTCTGCGGCACTACGGCGGTCATCGTGTCTGCCCACACCTCTTTGTGCTGCGCCCCCATCTTTGAAAATGGTACGGAAGAGCAGAAGAAGAAGTACCTGCCCGACCTGTGCTCCGGCCGCAAGATCGGCGCTTTCGGCCTGACCGAGCCCAATGCCGGCACCGACGCCTCCGGCCAGCAGACCACCGCTGTTCTCGAGGGCGACCACTACATCCTCAACGGCTCCAAGTGCTTCATCACCAACGGCAACGTGGCCGACACCTTCGTGGTCTTCGCCATGACCGATAAGTCCAAGGGCAACCACGGCATCTCCGCCTTCATCGTTGAGAAGAGCTTCCCCGGTTTCTCCACCGGCAAGCACGAGAAGAAGATGGGCATCCGCGGCTCCTCCACCTGCGACCTGATCTTTGAGGACTGCATCGTGCCCAAGGAGAACCTGCTGGGCAAAGAGGGCAAGGGCTTCAAGATCGCCATGCAGACCCTGGACGGCGGCCGGATCGGCATTGCCTCTCAGGCTCTGGGCCTGGGCGAGGGCGCGGTGAACGAGGCCGTGAAGTACACCCAGGAGCGCGTGCAGTTCGGCCGCCGCCTGAGCCAGTTCCAGAACACCCAGTTCCAGCTGGCCGACATGCACTGCCGCATGCAGGCCGCGCAGTACTTAGTCTACGCCGCCGCCATGAAGAAGCAGCTCCACGAGCCCTACTCCATGGATGCCTCCATGGCCAAGCTCTTCGCCGCGGAGGCCGCCTCCGACGTGACCCGCCGCGCCGTGCAGCTCTTCGGCGGCTATGGCTACACCCGTGAGTACCCGGTGGAGCGCATGATGCGTGACGCCAAGATCACCGAGATCTACGAGGGTACTTCCGAGGTCCAGCGGATGGTCATCGCCAGCAACCTGGGCGTGAAGTAAGATAGGAGGTAAAGGTAAAATGAAAATCATTGTCTCTATTAAGCAGGTGCCCGATACCTCCGGCAAGGTGGCTGTCAATCCTGACGGCACGCTGAACCGCGCGTCCATGCAGACCATCACCAACCCCGACGATATGAACGCCCTGGAGGCCGCCCTGAAGCTGAAGGACGAGACCGGCTGCAAGGTGGTCGTGGTCACCATGGGCCCGCCCCCGGCGGCCGGGATGCTCCGGGAGGCCCTGGCCATGGGCGCCGACGAGGCCGTCCTGGTCTCCGCCCGGGAGTTCGGCGGCTCCGATACCTACGCCACGTCCCAGATCATCGCCGCGGCCATCAACCGCATTGGCGTGGAGAAGGACGACATCGTCATGTGCGGCCGGCAGGCCATCGACGGCGACACCGCCCAGGTGGGCCCCCAGATCGCCGAGAAGCTGCACCTGCCCCAGATCACCTATGCCGCCGACATCCAGAAGGATGGGGACACCGTGACCGTCAAGCGGATGCTGGAGGACGGCTACATGACCATCAAGACGCACACCCCCTGCCTGCTCACCTGCATCAAGGAGCTCAACGAGCCCCGGTACATGAGTGTGGGCGGCGTGTTCGAGGCCTACAGCAAGCCCCTGACCACCTACGATTATGAGGCATTGAAGGACGATCCCCTGATTGACAAGTCTACCATCGGCCTCAGCGGCTCTCCCACCAACATCCTCACCTCCTTCACCCCGCCCCAGAAGGGCGCCGGCGTGATGCTGGAGGGCGCGGACAAGGCCACTTGTGAGAAGCTGGCCGGGATTCTGGCCGCCAAGCACATTATCTAAGAAGGGGAGGTAACGAATATGTCTACTTTTGACAGTTCCAAGATCGCTGATTTCAAGGACGTTTGGGTCTTTTGTGAGCAGCGCGAGGGCAAGCTGATGCCCACCGATTTCGAGCTGATCTCCAAGGGCCGCGACCTGGCCGACGAGCTGGGTGTGAACCTGTGCGGACTGCTGCTGGGCGACAATGTGGAGGGTCTGGCCAAGGAGCTGGGCGGCTATGGCGCGGATAAGGTCTATGTCTGCGAGAGCCCCATGCTGAAGGTCTACAACACGGACGCCTACACCAAGGTGATCTGCGATGTGATCGAAGAGCTCAAGCCGGAGGCCTTCCTGATCGGCGCGACGAACATCGGCCGGGACCTGGCGCCCCGCTGCGCCGCCCGCCTGCACACCGGCCTCTGCGCGGACTGCACCCACCTGGACGTGGAGATGGGCAACTACAAGGAGTTCCTGCGGGAGGCCTCCACGCTGCCTGAGGACAAGATCGAGAAGGTCGGCACCGCCATGGTCATGGGCGAGAAGCGGGATGTGGCCAAGGATCTGAAGATGACCCGCCCCGCCTTCGGCGGCCACCTGATGGCCACCATCTTCTGCCCCCGGTTCCGTCCCACCATGGCGACGGTCCGGCCCGGCGTGATGAAGAAGAACGCCTTCGATCAGGCCAAGGCCGACGCCTGCGTGATCGAGAAGCCCGCCTTCACCCTGACGGACGCCGACATCCAGACCGAGGTGGTCGAGGTGGTCAAGGCCGCCAAGAAGCTGGTGGATCTGATTGGCGCGGACTTCATTGTCTCCGTGGGCCGCGGCATCAGCAAGGATGTCGAGGGCGGCATCAAGCTGGCCGAGGAGCTGGCCGCCGAGCTGGGCGGCGTGGTCGGCGGAAGCCGTGCCACCATCGACTCCGGCTGGCTCAGCGCCGACCATCAGGTTGGCCAGACCGGCAAGACCGTCCACCCCAAGGTCTATGTGGCCCTGGGCATCTCTGGCGCCATTCAGCACAAGGCCGGTATGCAGGACTCCGAGTGCATCATCGCGGTGAACAAGAACGACACCGCGCCCATCTTCGAGATTGCCGACTACGGTATCTGCGGCGACCTGTTCAAGGTCACCCCCATGCTGACCGAGGCAATCCGGGCCGCCAAGGCCGCGAAGTAAGGCCATGGAGCTGAGAGCGGCGATTCAAGAGCGTCACTCCATCCGGGGCTTCCTGGACCGGCCGGTCCCCCGGGAGACGCTGGAGCAGGTGCTGGAGCTGGCATCCCGGGCGGTTTCCGCCCAGAATACCCAGCCCTGGAAGCTCTGCGTGGCCCGCGGCGAACCCCTGGACGCCATCCGCGCCGAAACCGCCGGCCGGGTACGGGAGGGACTTCCCCTGGACATGGACTATCCTCCCCTGGAGGGGGTCTACCGCCGGCGGAACATCGACGTGGCCAAGCAGCTCTTTGGCGCCATGGACATTGCCCGGGAGGACCGGGAGCGCCGGGACTGGTGGACAGAGCGGGGCTTCCGCTTCTTCGACGCCCCCGTCGCCATCATCCTGTGCATGGACAGCTCCCTGGAGGAGGCGCCCTACCGGTTGGACTTGGGGTGCCTGATTCAGAATATCTGTCTGGCCGCTATGGAGTACGGCCTGGGAACCTGTGTGGAGTACCAGGGGATCGCCTATCCGGACGTGCTGCGCAAGCACCTGGGCCTCTCTGAGGACCTGCGAATTGCCTGCGGAATCGCCGTGGGCTACCCGGACCCGGACTTCCCGGCCAACCATGTGGTCACGGGGCGGGAGCCTCTGGAGAACACGGTTACCTGGCACGGTTTTTAAGGAAAAAGAGAAAAAAGTTTTGGTCCGGCTTTTTCAAAAGCTGGCGGGTTGCAGGGGCAGAGCCCCTGCAACTTTTTTTGTAAACCCACCGCAAAGCGGCGGCGGGGAAGGGAACCCAATAAGGGACGCCATCCGAATCTCGGATGGCGTCCTTCCTTTTGGAATCTTCTGAAAATGAACTGCCTCCGTCAAGCAGACAGAGAAATGAAATAGAAAATTATGGAAAAACCACAGCGCAGGGATCTGTCCGGCTGCGCGGCATTGGACACAGACCTCCATAGGTATGGACGTCCGGCCGCCTCTGGAGACGGCTGAAATTGCAGTAAACGATATACTCCCGAATGATCCGGCTCAGCGGCTCCCGGCTGGTGAATTTCCTGCCATAATACCGCTCCCACTGTCCATATAGGTAGTGTCTTACCGGAACAGGACCTACCGTCTTTTTCCGGAATCCCTTATTAACTTCGTGTTGCCACTGCTTGCTTATCCCAAATAGTGCATAGCTGTCCACATAGCGGCTCCTCCTATACCATGAAACAGCAGTATTTCGCCAATAGCAGTCACGAGAAAAATTTTCTCAATCAGGGCAAAACTCGTCCACTTCTTAATGCGTGCCTGTTTTGCCAGCAGAAGAAAAACCGCACCCATCCCTGCAGAAATGACGGGAAACAGAGTATATTCATACTTGCTGCCCATTCGATCTGCTTCTCCCGCAAAATTGTAATGAGCGGGTATGATATCTGGAGCTAATATAAGAAACACGGCGGTTCCTGCAAATCCCAAAACAATTAGGATCACAGCAAGCCGGTATAAATGTTTCATGCGGATTTTCCTTTCGGTTCTTCAGCTTGTATGTTTATGCAATAGACATACTGGTTATTTACGCTTTTTTTACTGGCAACGCTTAAACGGATAAGGGACTTTCCGGATGCCGTTAAGGTAAGATGTATTGTGTAAAGGGTGGTTTCACCATCCAAATACACATTGGCTGACGGCTCATTTGTGGCAGAATGGCACAGACCAGAAAGATGGTGATCGACCAGCAGGAAGGAACCGAAGCGGGAGCGTCCGGGGATGACCTGGGCGCTCCGTTCTCTTTGTCAGCCCTCTCGAAGAGCGCATTAACTCACCACCCGCAGGCGGGCGGTAGTACTGCCTTCGGCAGCTGTGCGCGCTCCGAGGGAGGCCCGCCGGGTATATACCGGTGCATTGCTTGCTACTACTATTAGTGCCTATAAACGAAAGTTGAATGTCATTCTCTTTTGTGGTATACTGAACTCGTAATAAATCGACAAAGCGGAATTTGAATGTTTGGAAAAGAAAAAGAAGGAAAATGAATGTTTCGTTATTCTCAAACCAATATCTTGTTCGAAAGATGTGTGCCAATGATGTAGCGGAAGTATACACATTATGCTATAAAAACAGTTTATACTATCAATACTGTCCACCGTTT
>JAAWIL010000269.1 GCA_022796315.1 Oscillibacter sp.
GCGCCCCCCGGCTTTCGCCGGGGGGCGCCGTTTGCGCGGGAACTGCTAGGGATTGTGGGGGCTTTGCGGCTTACTCATCCCACACGGGGTCCTCGTTCAGCTTGGTCCAGTTCTCCATGAGCTGGCCCTCGGTCCGGCGAGTGTAGTCGTGGGAGTTCGTCGCCTCTTCCACCACGTAGTAGTTGGGATCGCTGACGGGAACATCGCTCCAGGTGGCGGCGTTCTCCAGCAGGCCATCCTTGTCAACGTGCCGCTCCAGCACGTTGTTGATGAAGTCCATGACCTCCACGCGGGTGATGTTCTCCAGCGGGCGGAACTTGCCGCCGTTGCCGGTGATCCAGCCGCGATCCGCCGCGAAGGCGATCAGGTCACGGGCCCAGTAGTCCTCGGCCACATCCGTGAAGGGATTGTTCAGGCCGGGCACCACGTTGTCAAACCGGGCCGCGATGGCCGCGAACTGGGCACGGGTGATATACGCGTTGGGGCGGAAGGTTCCGTCGTTGAACCCGGTGATGATGCCGGCGTTGCTCAGCGTAGAGATCGCCTTGTTGGCCCAGTAGCTGTCCGTCACGTCGGTGAAGTCGTTGGTCTCCTGGAAGTAGATGACCCGGGAGGTCTCGTCCAGGAGGCGGTAGAAGATGGTAGCCACCTGTGCGCGGGTGATGGGGTTGTTGGGACGGACCGTGCCATCCTGATAGCCCTTGATATAGGCGAAGTGGTCCGTCTTGTTCAGCTGCAGGTCACCCGCCAAAGGCACATCCACATCGCCGATGGTGGTGGTATTGCCGGCTCCGGGATTCGTGGGATTCGTGCCCGGACGTCCGCCGCTGCTGCCGCCGCTGCTCCCGCCGCTGCTGCCGCCGCTGCTGCCGGCATTGGTCACCCTCAGAATGCCCAGAGATTCCACGATGCGGTAGTTGCTGGAGAGCACTCCAGCGCCCCAGGTCAGGGTATAGCCGTTGGGAGATTCACCCACACGGGTCTGAGAGCCAGTGGTCCGGCCGGTGATGCTCTCGCCGGGGGCCTGACCGGTGATGGTAATGCTGGAATTGGTCAGGGCATACCCGTCATAGCGCTTGTTGGCGCTGCCGGTCCGGACGGTCAGGGCGCGCTGGAGGATCGTCACCGTCGCGGTGCCGGTCACGGTTTGGCCATCCACCTGGGCGGTGATGGTCGCCGTGTAGGTTCCGGCGTTCACGGGGGCGTTGGTGCCGGTCTGGGTGTAGGTGATGGTAATGCTGTTGTCGGGCGTCACTGTCTGGCCGTTCTTGGTGACGGTCACATTGGTGATCGGGTGGCCCTGGCCGTCATAGGTGACGGTCACGGACGCGGCTGTGACGATCACCCGATCGGGCGTTTCCTTCTCCCACTGGGCGGTGAAGGTGATGGTCTTGCCATCCTGGGACACGTCCTTCTTCCAGCCCAGGAACACATGGCCATCCTGGGTGGGATTGGGAGCCAGGGTAATCTGCTCGCCCTCCTGGGCAGTGCGGTGGAAGGTGCCGCCGTCCTTGGTCCAATCGTCAGGAGTGGCGGGAGTCCAGGTGCCGCCGTTGGGATCAACAATGATCTTCACGCCGGCCTCGACCTCTTCCGTCTTGTCCTCGGGCAGCTTGCCTTCCTCAAATCCGGGATAGGTGATGGTGGCCTTCTCAGGCACACGCACGCGGACCGAGTCAAATGCCTCCGTTGTTGCCTGCGCACTTCCTCCCGGAGGCGTTACGCCAGGCGTCACGGTTGCCCAGTTGGTCAGCCAATACGACGCCCAGTCCTCGTCCCAAACCATATCATCCTTGGTGTAAGTCTTGGTCACATAGATCCATACAGAGCTCTCACTCTTGCCCGGGTCGAGAGGGGGAAGTTTGCCCTCCATTGGATCGCCGCCAACATACTTCGTGTCAGGGTCACTGATCTTATACGCCGCGCCGGGCTCACCTGTGATACTCAGCAGGAACAGCAGCGTTACTTTACCGTTGCTGTCAAATGCAGAGATATCGATTTCAGCGCATCTGTCTTCTAGCACATCTCTGGGAATCGTGAGGCCGTACTTCTCCACGTAATCAGCGCCCAACACTTCTTTTGCGTCCTCAAGGAACGGCAAGCCCTCATACAGGGCGACCTTGGCGAAGCCGGTAATCTCCGGAGCCGGAACATTCACGTTCACCGTATCCGTGTCAGGTGTCGTAACCTCGTCACTCTTGACGCTGACAGTGTTGCTCACCGTCTTGCCCACATCCGTGTCCTGGACGGTGTAGGTGTAGGTGATCGTCTCTGTCGCGCCAGGAGCCATGGTGGTGTACGTCTTGGACCCATCAGGCATCATGGGATCGGTGACAACCACGTTGGTCAGATCCACTTTGCCGGTGTTCTTCACCGTGACGGTGTAGGTGATGGTATCGCCAACCTTCGCCGTGGTGACATCCTCGCCGTTAATCTGGGCGGTCTTGGTGACGCTCAGAGCGGGCGCGGGCGCGATGGGGGGTTCGGTGCCGGTCTCGTTCTTGTCTCCACCGAGGCTTCCGCCGGGCCGAGTGGGCGGGATGTCTCCTCCAACATCCTCTCCGTCCGTCTTCGTGTCACTGGGAGTCTGCGTTCCACTGCCGCCAATCGAGTCATTCTGCACCGAGATTGCGGACAAATCGACGAAGGGATCGCCGTAAACTTCAACAGCGTTTACGATGTTCTCACCGTCGGCCGTCTTCACGCTCGTCTCGTAGTAGATGCTCTTGGAGGCGTTGGGAATCAGTGTTTCATCAATGCTGACCCACAGCAGGGGGTTGCCCTGTGCTCCGCCGGTCGGATAGAAGCCATACTTGGCCGTCCAGCCCTTATCGCTCTGAACCCTGGTGACAGCCCCCAGCTTCTCATCCATTTCATCGAAGAACTGGATGTTTTTCAGCGTGTAGGGGGTGTTGTTCTCCACCTTGACCTCATAGCGAATCGGGTCGCCCTCGTGAAGAGTACCTTGGAACACACCTTCGCTCCAGTAAATCTGACCGTCGATTTCGGTACCCTTCTGGATGGTCTTTGTGACACTAACGCCCGCTTGGATCTCCTTCCAGCTGGCCCACACTGCGTAGACAGTCCTGGTGTGATAGCTGGTTCCATCCACATCAGTTGTGGGGTCCGTGCTGAGCACGGTAATGGAACCGCCCACGTTGGGATTCTTCGCCTCCGCATTCTCCTGAGAGTCCGCCCAGCCCAGGAACGCAAAGCCGTCCTGGACCGGAACCTTGGTGCTCAGGGTGAACTGATAGGAAGGCGCTTTGATAGTCGGGGCCTTAACGTCCACAATTCCGGTACTGCTGCCGCCGTTGAGGTTATACTTCAGCAGGTAGTTGAAGGTGTCCTCTTTGCACTCCACCTGGAACGTTACGGGGGTCGTCTGGTCGGGGGCCAGCTCCCAGGCGGAGCCGTTCCACTTAAAGGTGATGGTCTTGTTGGTCTCACCATCTACCAGGGTGTGGGGGCCCTTCTTGAGCGTTTCATTGGTGGAATAAGCCGTTGCAAACTCCTCAGCAAGGAAGGTCACAACACAGGTGTAGCCGGTAGTGGCGCTGCCAAGGACTTCACCGATGGAAATACGCTCAGGCTTATCCTTAACACCAAAGTAAGCAGCTGTATGCTTGTTGGTTACGTCAGTAACCACAACCGCAGCCTTATTCTCACCCTTGACAAGATCGTCGATCTTCTCAGATGTGGGCGCAGTCGGCTTTACAGGGTCCTGCGCCTCAACCGTGGTATTGCCGCTGATGGTTTTGTCACCCAGCTGAACCTTGGCCTCATTGTAGATCTTACCGGCCGTGTTCGCCTTGACCCAGACGTGCAGCTCCTTAGAACCGTTTGCGGGAACTGTTACGTTCTTCCAGGTTACGGTGTGGGTATTCTCGTCGTGCACACCGCCGTCACTCTGGCTGACCTTGACGAAATCCAGGGTCTCGGGGAGCTTATCTGTGACCGTCACGGTGGCGGCTGTGGCACTGCGATTTTCCACCTTGATGGTGTACTTGAACTCCTCGCCCACAACGGGATACTCCTCGCTGGGGGTCTTTGTGACCGTCAGGTCGCCAATGCTAGGCCCGGTCTGCGTGCTCCGCTCATACCGCAGGGTGATGACATTCTGGGTGGCATCAACGCCCAGCGTCAGCGACGGGTTGGGGATGCAGCTCACATAGTCGAACTCCTGCTGTACTCCATCAACGCTGTAGTTTTTCCAGCTAGAGTTCTCGTTCGCAAGCGTCTGGCCCACAATCTCATCGCCGACTTTGCCGGGCTTGGACCCTCCCCTTACAGTAGCCACTTGCACATCATTGAGATAATACTCGCGTACAACCTTGTAGGTGGTGTCGGTGACAGGCTTCTGGCAGGTGACCCAGACAGTCAAAACATCTTCGTCCAGATTAACCCATTCGGAGCCAGTCCAATAGAAGGTGGATGTCAACGTACCGGTTTTGGCGGTATCAACATAGTGTTTGCCGTAGTTGACAAAACCGGAGTCAATTGTCCAGCCAGCACTATACTTGTTGGCCCACCACTCATTGTTCACCGTCAGAGTGCAGATCCAGGGATACTGCGCCGCGTTTGAACCAGTATTTTCCTCAACGCGTCCCAGGGAGTAGCTCTCCGGGTAAGTCGCTACCTTAAAGGGCCAAAATGATTTTTTGTGTCCAGTCTGCTCGAGGAGTGAACATGCGGCCCGAATACCCAGCTCTTGATCATTAGACCAGTAGTTGATCTCATCGGTATTCGGCTTCCTGGGTGCGTCGGGGTCGGGAGGATTGCCGCCATTGTTGCTGACGGTGTAGTCGAAGTTCAGATTCATATTCCAGGTGCTTTGCAGCGATTCATTATAATACTTTGCATCCACACCCACGGAGATTTTCGTTGTTCCCCCTACAGTGCCAGGAGTGAAAGTAATAATGAGCTTGCCGCCCTCGGTCTTGTAGGACGCAGTAGCAACATCAGGTCTGGTATTAGTAATATGAACCCAATTATAGCCAGTTGCAGGCGTGGGGCCGCCCCAACCACCGGTAGCCCAAATGTAGGGAACACCGCTGTCGTACTCCTCGCCGTCGGTCAGTGTGACACTGCCACGGCAGGTATCGGCCTGGTCCAGGTTATCAGCATCCTTAAAGGCAGACTTCGTGACACCTTTGGAACACTCATAAGTGTCGTTAAAGGTGCTGTCGTCCTCAACCTCCTCCGCCGCCAGCACCGCCTCATAGACGGCATAGACGGTTTCCAGAGCCTCACTGACGTCCTCACGCTCGCAGAGCTCCGCGTCGAGGGCGTCGTACAGCTCAAGCGCCGCGCTGACTTCCTCTCCGGCGGCCTCCGCGTTCTCCGCGGTGACCTCGGAGGCGTCGGGCAGCATCGCCGCAGCGTCCAGGAACTCCTGGACCTCCGCGGGGACCGCCTCTTCCTCCTCCGGCTCCTCGGCCGCGGGGGGCGTGCAGGTCCAGGCGCCCTCGGTCACGGTCCAGCAGTCCTCACCGTGCTCGTGGGCGCAGTCCAAAACATCCTCGCCGGGGACATAGCAGTCCTCGGTGTGCTCGTGCTCTTCCTCGCAGTCCAGCTTCGGCTCGCCGGGGACGTAGCAGTCCCCGCCGTGCTCATGCAGGCAGGTCAGCTCCTTCTCCGGCTCCGCCTGGACGCAGGTCCAGCCGTCTTCATTGTGAGCGTGCTCGCTCTCCGCCGCGAAGGCGGCGGTGGGAAGCAGGCTCAGGCACATCATCAGAACAAGAAACAGGGCGAGTCCGCGTTTGGTGTGGTGCTTCCAATTTCTCATAGACTCATTTCCTTTCTTTGCGGATTTTTGATCGGATGCAAAGGATCCGGCGGCCGGACGAGCATGTCGCCGGAGCAAAGCCGCTCCGTTTCGCCTCCGCCTTGCGGCGGAGACCGCGCGTCCCTGCCCCTCCCCCCTCCCCGCGGCGCAGTATCCGCGGGGACTCTACAGGATATGAGGGTTCGGCGATTTAGCTTCCTGACTTTGCGTGACCGCCCTTTCGGACGGATTGCCATAAAATTCCAGCAGCCGGGCTAACATAGCATCCGCCGGCGTGCCGCCGCGGCCCGGTGTCCCCTCCGCACGCGGCGGAGACTGGACTCGCCGGGTTCCGGCGCGCCTCCAGCCTGGACGGACCAGCGCGGCTCCGTCCGGTTCTGCCTTAGTTCCCTAGCTTTGCAGTCCCACGGTTTCCCGTGGTTTGCCAAATGGGGTGTGCGAAAAATCTTGCTTGCGGTCTGCCCAAAATCCTTTGGAACGCTGAATGTCGCAATCAAATTTTTACGCGGATTTTTTGCCTCTTGTCTGCGCGGCCCCGCCGTCCTGATGCGGGAGACGGCGAGGGGGATTCACCCGGTGGACTGCTGTCCCCACCGGGCCCGTCTCCCATAGGCCTCCCTCCTCTCCTCTATAAATGAAACCGTTTGGACATCTATGCCAGCCGGTTCCCGCACGTGGTATGAGGAACCGGAAGACATCCCTGCCGTGCGGGAGCGGGACGCTCCCGTATGCGGATCGGGAGACAGCCAGCGTCTTGGCCCCGTGTTCCGCCCTTTCCGGGCCAAGCTTGCAAAAAAGTAAAC
>JAAWIL010000115.1 GCA_022796315.1 Oscillibacter sp.
GAGAACTCCTTGGCGCCGGCGTTGATCGTGACGAGAGACATCATCATGACCAGCGCCAGCACCAGAGAAAGGAACTTTCTCATTTGGGTCTTCCTCCTTGCTAAAAATTTGCTAGGCCCACCGGCGGCCTGCCCCGGGGCACGGCATCGGGGGCTAGCCAACCCCGTTTTCGCCCCGGGACAAATCCGTCCGGTGTGCACTGCAAGGTCAAGATACCGGAAGAATTCCCGCATTACAAGAGATTTTCCGCCCTTTTAACCCAACTGAAAACCGGCGTCTCATCCGCCGGGGACGTTTGTCAGAAGGGCATAACAAAGGCCGGTTTGGGGTACATAGATGTAACAAACAGGGTAAGGAGCCGGAACCAGGCCCTCCGGGGAGCCCGCTCCCGGAAGTCCGCTGTTCCGGCTCCTCTGTCCGGCGGGTCAAAGCTCCCCCGCCTCTTCCTCCGCGCCCCCCAGCCCGCCGGGGAGGAAGTATTTCTGTCCGCTCTGGATCAGCGTCCCGGCCTCCACCAGGCGTCGCAGCAGCAGCGTACACTGCTTCGGCCGGATCTTCAGCAGGGCGGCGATGTCCTGCCGGTAGGCGAAGCCCGCCTGGCTGAGATAGGCCCGGATCGTCTCCAGCTGCCGCTCCGGCGGCACCACGCTGCCCGGGAGGTAGTACTTTCCGCCGATCCGCACCAGCTTCTTGCGCTCCGTCAGGCGGTGGAGCCGGGCATAGGCCGCCGTCTTGGACAGGCCCAGCAGCGCCATCACGTCCCCCCGGGACAGCGGAGCCTCCCGGGCCGCCTCCAGGAGGCGGGTGTCCTCATCCTCCCGGCTCTCGTCCCGGCGCAGGTCCCGCAGGCTGGTGTGCTCCATGCCGCCCCGGATCAGCGCCGCCCGGGTCATCCGGGACAGCCGGGGCAGGTCAACGGGGTTCCGGGAGCGCTCTGTCAGCAGCACCTGGGGCGGGTCTCCGGGGCTCCGGCGGCGCCAGGCCTCCTCCAGCTGCCGCCGGACGGCGTTGGTCAGGGGCACCTCCCGGTCCGGCAGGCACAGCAGGTCCCGCTCCAGGGCCACCTGGTCCCAGGTCAGGGCGATGATCTCCTGGGCCTGGAGTCCCAGCTGCCAGGCCAGCCACAGCGCCAGCCCCGCAGGGCTGCCCCGCTCCGTCTGGAGGACCCGCCACAGCTTGAACTCGTCCACCGGCAGGGCAGGGCGGGCGGCGGAGCGCTTGGACGGCACCAGGGCGGCGAACCGGGCCTGGAGGGCCGGCACCTCCACGCCGCTGATCCGGGCCACCTCGGCCCAGTCCCGGGTCTCCAGCTGCCGCCGGATCCAGTCATGGCGCAGGTCCATCAGGCGCACGGCCGTCTGGCCCTCCCGGTCCAGGGCCTGCCGGGCCAGGCGGGAGATGCTCTCCGGCGCCAGGGGCGTCTTCCCCCGGGAGGACAGCACCACCCGTTCCTCCAGCCCTCCGCAGCGCTCCCACAGGCGCCACAGCGCCTCCCGCAGGTCCGGCTCCAGGGGCACCATGCGCCCCGGCAGCTCCAACCTCTCATCCAGAAAGGACACCTGCTCCCAGGTCAGGGCGGAGATCTCCTCCCGGGAGAGCCCCGCCTGCCACGCCAGGCGCAGCACGATCCCCTCCGGCCCCGCCGCCTCCAGGACGCGGAGCATGGCCGCCTCGTCCGGCCGGTTGTACTGGCGCATGGTCCGCCCTCCCTTCGTTATTTCTGCACGACAAATAAAGCGGACTTTTGGAAAAATCCGCCTGCCCCTCCCAAGGGGGAGTCAGTCCTCCTCAGCGGCGCTGCCGCCGGGGGACAGGGCCCGCACGCCCGTCAGGTCCCAGCAGCCGTGACGGGTAATCAGCCCCCCGGAGAGCCGCCCGTCCCGGACGGTAAAGATGGCGTCATAGGGCTCCTGGTCCACCGGGGAGCGCAGATCCCCGGAGATCAGGTACTTTCCCCGCTGGAGCACGCTGCCGGAAAACCGGCTGCGCCGCCCCAGCAGACTCAGATAGCCGCTGACGGCCTGGGTATCCTCCTGCAGCATCAGCTCCCCGGCCCGGGGACCCAGCTGACTTTGCAGCATCACTGCATAGCAAACTCGTTCCATGGAATCACTCCTGTACGGCGCATTATAGAATGGGAGAAATTTGCCAAAAACGGTCATATTTGGAAAAAACGTCGATTTTTTGACAGAACTTTAGAAAGTGTCAAAAAAAGAGCGGGGACAGGGTGGTCTGTCCTCGCTCTTCCCGGCGGTCTCTTCGCCGGCGGTATCGTCAAAACACATGAATCCCGGTATCCCGATTTTCATGGCGGGCAACGCCCGCCGGCACATAAAATGCGCCGTGTTTTGCCTATGAAGTCCGCCGTCAGGCCCTTTCACGGGCTGGGGGCGCAAAGCGGCAAATGCTTCTTTGCGACTGCGGCGGCTATACACGGGCTCTCCCCCGCGCCATGTCCCGGCGGCGGGGGAGAGGGGCTCCTATGCTTGGGGGCCATCGGCCCCTGCGTTCCTTGGCGGAAGCAGGGCGGGGGATCGTCCCTGCCTCCCGCGCCGGGTGGGGATCAGCGGCTGCCAAGGTTCTGCCAGGCCGCGCCTACGGCGCCCTGCCGCACCACGTCCTCCAGCAGGGCCAGCAGCGTCTCCGGCGGCTGAGCCAGCTCGTCCCGGACCCAGCTCTCCAGCAGGGTCAGCAGCAGCGTCTCCCAGCAGTCCAGCTCCGCCGGACCGGGCCGGGGGCCGCCGCTGCGCCGCCGGTAGTAGTCCAGAGTCCTCTCCAGCAGTCCCCCCAGGGCCAGGACCTCCCGCAGGCCCGCCCGGCCCCGGTGCTCCAGCAGGGCCCGGTAATAGGGGCGGTTCTGGGCCAGGCGAACCAGCAGGGTCCTCAGGGCCTGCTGCCAGGTGAGGCATTGGGCCTGCCGGGCCAGAAGTCCCTCCGTCTCCCGGGCCAGGGACCAGGCGAACAAGGCGTACACATCGGGGAAGTGATAGTAAAAGGACTGCCGCCGGATGCCGCACAGGGCCGTCAGCTCCCGTACCCGGATCTGGTCCAGGGACTTTTCCTCCAGCAGCTGCCGCAGCGCGGCGTCCAGCGCGCGTTTCGTCCGGTCTTCCAAGGGTTCCTCCGGCATGGGATCTCCTCCTTTCCGCTCCGCCGCACCGGCGGCAGGTTCTGGTTTTAGCATACCCTGCGGTCCCCGTTCCGTCAAGAGACGGGGAAAAACGGGGCGTGTCCGGCGGCGGATTTTATCGCCGGGAAACACAGCGGCTCTTCCGGGGGTGGGGGGTGGCCCGGCCAGGGGTCCGGGCCCTACAGGGAAGTCCGGAGGGGGTGGGGGTGGCCCGGCCAGGGGTCCGGGCCCTACCGGGAAGTTCGGAGGGGGTGGGGTGGCCCGGCCAGGGGTCCGGGCCCTACCGGAAAGTCCGGAGGGGATGGGGTGGCCCGGCCAGGGGTCCGGGCCCTACCGGAAAGTTCGGAGAGTGCGGGCAGGAGGGCGGGCGGGGACAGAGCCCCGCTCCTACGGCGTTTCCCGGTGATAAAATGCGTAATAGGACCTGCCGGACAGGGCGGAACATGCCGCCCACACGCAAAAAGACCCATCACCCCTGGCGTTCCAAGGGTGATGGGTCTGTGTTCACAGGAATCTTCCGTCCTGTCCGAACAGCCTGCCGGGGTTACGATTGGGCTGTTTTTCCCGGCGCAGGAAGGGGACAATCTGCCCCCGGTTACAGGCGGCGTTGGGAAAAGAGCCTCTCCCCGCTGCCGCACCTCCGGCCGCTGCCGCCCTCGGCGGCCTGCCAGAACAGGAAACCACCGTTCCTACACCGTTCCTTCCGGTGAAACCGGCTGAAAGAGCTTCCGCAGGGAGAACATGGCCCCCATCAGACACAGCCCCACAATGACATACACCACCGCCAGAGCGCCCGTCAGGAGCTCCCGCCAGGAACCCAGGGCCTCCGGCAGATGCCCCGTGAGGCACAGCGCCGTCACCAGCACCGTCTCCACGGTCCTCCAGTGGAGGATCTGCCCATCCAGGCCGTTCCCCGGCGGCTGGTTGGCCTCCGCCAGGGCCGCCACATCCGTCAGAAACTGAAACTGGAAGTAGATCCCGATGACGGCAGCCAGGAGGTCCAGGAACAGCACATGGCCGTCCAGGTCCCCGCCGGTCCAGGAGAGGAGCCAGTCCCCGCCGGTCCACAGGGCCAGGGCCGTGGCCAGGGGCCGCAGAAGGCCCAGGTCCCGCCGGGTCGCCCTCAGCTCGTCAATGGCGGCGCGGAACAGGAGGTAGCCCACGAACCGGGGCAGGATGCTGACGGTGCCCAGATTGATGTCCAGATTCAAAAAGAGGTAGCCCCAGGCGGCGTGGGAGAGGCCCCGGTACAGGGTATCCCGGTCTGTCATGAAACTCCCTCCTCCCGAGGCAGCAGCGTCAGCTCCGCCGTTTTTTCGCCGTTGATATAGAGGTCCGCGGCGTAGCTGTCCGGGGGCGCCCAGCTCCCGGCGTCGCTCCCCTCAAAGCCGGTGCCTCCGCCGCCCAGAAAGATCTCGTTCTGGGTCTCCCCGTCGAACCCGCTCTGATCGCCCCAGCTCTCCCCGTCGGAGCTGCTGCCGCTGGAGTTCTCCCCGCCGGGGTTCCGCAGCTGGGGCCGGGTCTCCCCCTGTGTCATGGGGGCGCAGGAGGCGCCGACGCTCCGGATCTCCTTCCGCCGTTCCGGACTGCCGGTGTAGACGGCGGTGAGGCTGGTGTGCTGATAACAGGCGGTAAACTCCCCCTGGGGCTGGGGCGTGGTTCGGAAGACCCGGGAGGAGAAAAACATACTGCCGCCGGTCTCGTAGCTGTCCACCCGGCAGGTGGTCTGCCACTTCACCTGTACCGTGAAGTCCCCGGCCTGGTCCTCAAAAACCAGGTTCGGCAGTTCATCGCAGCGGCTTGGCAGCTGCATCCAGCCATAGGCCTCCACCGCCTGGAACTCCGCCAGGGGGCGCGTCACCCAGCGCCGTCCCTCCCGCTCCGTCCGAACAGGCTGGAACGCAATCCAGCAGTACCCGTTTGGGTGCCACTGCGCTCCCTCCGGCGGCCCCGCAAGCTCCACTACCACCAGACCCTCAAAGACGTCCGGCTCCTTTTGCCGCAGGTTGTAGATCTGATAGCCGGAGGAGATCTGAGGAACCCCCGGCAGTCCGCAATCCCAGTCCGACTCCGGCGGCCAGGCGCTGCGCTCCTGGGCCCGGCGCAGCTGCTCCGCCAGGGCGTTCTGTTCTTCCAGCGGGGCGCACATGGCCCGGTAGAGGACATTGCGGTCCAGCACCGCCTTGGCGTAGGTATCCAGGGCCCCGGCATAGGTGGTGCAGTAGGTGGTTCGGGCAGAGGCCATGGCCGCCGCCCCGTGGACGCCCGTGACGCCGCCCTCCTGCCGCACCGCCTGGGCCCGGGTGCCCGCCAGCAGGGGCGCCGCCAGCACCAGGGCCACGCACAGGCCCACCAGCCCCATCCCCCTGGGGTAGCGCTTGAAGCGGGCAATGGCCTCGATCCGCCGCCGGATCTGCTTTCCGCCGTTGGCGATGGAGGAGGTCCCCGGCGTCCGGGCATAGCGCTCGTCCGCCATGGCCAAGAGAATCCGGCCATAGTCCCGGCGCTCCTCTCCCTCCAGCCGCTCCAGCACCCGCTGGTCGCAGAGGGACTCCAGGTCATTTCCCGCCAGGTTGGCGCAGTGCCACAGCAGGGGGTTGCACCAGTGGAGACACCGGAACAGGCAGATCACAAGCCCCCAGGCCGCATCCCGGTGCTTCAGGTGCAGCAGCTCGTGGAGCAGCACCTTCTCGTCCGCCGTCTCCCCGGCGGGCAGGGCCAGCACAGGCCGGAACACTCCGCAGACGAAGGCCGTGGCCAGTCCCTCCACCTCCACGGCGGGACACACCGGCAGGCCGTACCGCTCCGCCACCGCCCGGATGGGCGCCTCCGCCGCCGGGACTCCCCGCCGGAGCAGGCTCCGCAGCCGGACATAGGCCCCCAGATTCCAGGCCAGCAGCCCCAGGACCCCCGCCAGGTAGAGGAGATAGCCCCACTCCGCCGCCGTCTCCGGCAGGACCGGGCGGGGCAGGGGCACCGGGGCCGCCACCCGGGCCAGCGCGCCGTGCTCCCCGGTCAGCAGGGACCGCGCCGTCTCCACCACAAGGGGCCAGTTGAAGAGGGCGTACCGTCCCCCCAGCCCCGCCGGCATCGCCAGCACCGCCCCCAGCACTCCCCAGACGGCAAACTGCCACCGGGGGGGCAGCTTGTCCCGAAAGACCGCCTTCACCGCCAGCAGCAGCGCCGCCGCCCCGGAGGCGGTGAGGGTCTGCAGAAGTACGCTCCAGAGATCGCTCATATAGAACCTCCTATTCCATGATCCGGACAGGGCTGGAAGGGAAGGGGCCGCTGTTTTCCCCCCAGCGCTTCCCCGGCCTCCTCAGAGCCTGTTTAAAATCTCCCCGCGCATGTCTTGGCGGCGTATTTTCCGCCCTGACTGCGTTAAAAATCCTTGCCATCCGTCAGGATGCCTGCGG
>JAAWIL010000116.1 GCA_022796315.1 Oscillibacter sp.
GGCGCCCTGCTGGGGGGCGCACCAGCCCACGCCGTGGGTGAGGCCGGAGATGTCCTTGATCTCCTTGGCCTGGACCCACTTGCCCTCCTCGGGGATGGGGGCCGGGCCGTGATAGGCGCCCTTTGCCACGGGGCACATGTTCTGTACTTCGGCGGAATAGATCATGTTCACACGTTCCTTTCCTAATACCTTTTCGGAAATCCGGTTTTTTTGCGGCTTCCGTGGGTTTTCCGGTGTTCATTATATCGGTAAACGATTACCTTGTCAAGCGGGGAGAAACCGCCAAAGCTATAGGGGAAATGCGGAATTTCGGGTGGGTTTCCTGTGGAAATTGACTAGAGGGGCCGGCCTGCGGCAAACGCCGCGCGGGAATTTCCCGTGGGTTTCCCCCGACTCTACCGCCGGTCGATTGCAAATGTTCCCTGCCTCCGCTACAATATAGGCCATGGAAACCTTTTCAACACGGAGGAACGGTATGGAACACGAAAACATGGGGGCCCTGATCCGGCAGCTGCGCAAGGATCGGGGCATGACCCAGAAGGATCTGGCGGAGCGGCTGAATGTGACGGACAAGGCGGTGAGCAAGTGGGAGCGGGAGCTCAGTCTGCCGGATGTGGCGCTGCTGCTGCCCCTGGCGGAGACCCTGGGGGTTACGGTTACCGAGCTGCTGGGGGGACAGCGGGCCCCGGAGGCGCCGCCCCCGGACCCGGCGGGGTCCCTCCTGACCTACGCCAGCCGGACGGCTCCCCAGCGGAGGGAGCGGCTGCGGCTGCGGCTGGCCTGGGGGATCACCGGGGTCTTCGTTCTGGGGGCGCTGGTGTGCTGGATCTGTGATATGGCTCTGAACCGGCGGCTGACCTGGTCTTTGCTGGTGGACCTCTCTCTGGCCCTGGCCTGGGCGGTGCTCCTGCCCCTGCTCACCGCCCGGCGGCGGGGGCCGGAGAAGGCCCTGGCGGCTCTCTCCGCCGGGATTCTGCCCTACCTCTATCTCCTGGGCGCTCTGCTGGGGGAGGCCCGGGTCTTTCGCCTGGGTCTGCCCATCGCCCCGGCAGCGGCGGCGTACCTGTGGGCTCTGTGGTGGGCGGTCCGGCGGCTGCGGCGGCGGCCGTGGCTGGCCGGCGGGGCGGTTCTGGGGCTCTCGGCCCTTTTGCGTCTGTATGTCAACGGGGTGGTCCTGGCGCTGGCCGGGGCGGGAACCCTCCTGGGGGGCAGCGTGCCGGCTCTGATCCTGGCCGGGGGCTGCTGCGCGGCGGATCGGATCGCGCGGCGGGTGGAATAGGCGCTCCCGCTCCGCAAATCTTTCAGAACTGTTAGATTTCAGAAAGATTGTGGAAAGATTTCTGTGGTATCGTTGGTATCAAGGGGGAGCGCCCCCGGCAAAACTGATTCCATGGAGGTACCAGACGATGACGATTTTAGAGACGAAGAGCCTGCGCAAGGTCTACAGCGCGGGAGAGACCGAGGTCCGGGCCCTGGACGGGGTGGACCTGACGGTGGAGAAGGGCGAGTTCCTGGCGGTGGTGGGGACCTCCGGGTCCGGCAAGTCCACCCTGCTCCATATGCTGGGAGGGCTGGACCGGCCCACCAGCGGGGAGGTCATCGTGGACGGAAAGCCCATCTTCTCCCTGAAGGACGAGGCCCTGACCATCTTCCGCCGCCGGAAGGTGGGCTTCGTGTTCCAGAACTACAACCTGGTGCCGGTGCTCAGCGTGTATGAGAACATTGTTCTGCCCATCCAGCTGGACGGACGGCAGGCGGACCGGGCCCACGTGGACCAGATCATCGAGACCCTGGGCCTGGGGAGCAAGCTCCAGAACCTGCCGGGGAACCTCTCCGGCGGCCAGCAGCAGCGGGCGGCCATTGCCCGGGCCCTGGCGGCCAAGCCCGCCATCATTCTGGCCGACGAGCCCACCGGCAACCTGGACAGCCAGACCAGTCAGGACGTCATGGCCCTCCTGAAGCTCACCAGCGAGAAGTTTGGCCAGACCATTGTCATGATTACCCACAATGATGAGATCGCCCAGATGGCGGACCGCATCATCCGCATTGAGGACGGCCGGATCTGCCTGACCCAGCGGCCGGAGCACCGGGGGTGAGGACCATGATGAAGGTATCCAACGGCGGGTGCGTCCGGCGCCTGGGCCTCCGCTCCATGGCGGCGGCCCGGACCCGGAACCTCGTGGCCGTCCTGGCCATTGCCCTGACCACCGTGCTGTTTACGTCCCTCTTCACCATCGCCGCCTCCATCAACTACTCCTTCCAGCAGGAGAATTTCCGCCAGGCCGGCGGCGACTTTCACGGCACCATCAAGGGCCTCACCTGGGAGCAGGTGGAGGAGATGCGGACAGACCCGCTGATTCAGGAGGACTTCGCCCGAATGTTCGTGGGTATGCCCACGGAGCCCCCCTTCCACAAATCCCACGTGGAGGTCTCCTATCTGGAGCCCGCCGCCGCGCCCCACTACTTCTGCCAGCCTACAGAAGGAACCCTTCCTCGGGAGGGCACCGACGAGGCCGCCACGGATACCCGCGTTTTGGCCCTTTTGGGTGTGGAGCCGAAGGTGGGCGCGAAATTCACCATCTCCTTCTACATTGACGAAAACACCCCCAGCCGGGAACTGGTTACCCGAACCTTCACCCTCTCAGGATGGTGGGAGTACGACAGCGCCCTAGTCGCCAGCAATGTGCTTCTGCCCCGCTCCGCCGCTGAGGAACTCTGCGCCCTGGGCAGCGGCGACCCTTACTCCATGACCGGAGTGTGGAACCTGGATATGATGTTCAAAAACGACCTCCATATCGAGGAAACTGTCCTTCAGATCCTGGAAAACCACGGCTATCAGCACGAGGATGCCCAGGCGGAAAACTACCTGAAAATCGGCGTCAACTGGGGCTACTCCGGGGCCCAGCTCTCCAACAGCTTCGATATTTCCACGCTGGTGTCCATCGTGGTGCTGCTGCTGTTGATTATTTTCACGGGGTATCTGATTATCTACAACGTCTTCCAGATCTCCGTCACCAACGACATCCGGTTCTATGGGCTTTTGAAGACCATCGGCACCACCGGGAAGCAGCTGAAG
This sequence comes from Oscillibacter sp., assembly GCA_022796315.1. GTDB lineage: Bacteria > Bacillota > Clostridia > Oscillospirales > Oscillospiraceae > Oscillibacter. Next base: position 3,077 of record JAAWIL010000116.1, read on the forward strand.
AAGATCCTCCGCCAGCAGGCGTGGATTCTGAGCCTCATCGGCATCCCCCTGGGCCTCCTGCTGGGCTTTGTCACCGGCAACAAGCTCACCCCCATCATCATGAGCCAACTGAGCTACAAGAACGCCTTTGTCTCCTTCAATCCCCTGATCTTTCTCGGCGCGTCCCTGTTCTCCCTGGCGACGGTGTTCCTCTCCTGCGCCCGGCCGGGGCGGATGGCGGCCAGGGTCTCCCCGGTGGAGGCGGTGCGCTACACCGAGGGCGATCCCTCCCAGAAAAAGGCCGGGAAGCGGGAGAGGCTCCGCAAGGCCCAGGGCGGCGCCTCCCTGCCCCAAATGGCCTGGGCCAACCTGGGGAGGAGTAAGTCCAAGACCGTGGTGACGGTCATCTCCCTGACCCTGGCGGTGGTCCTGGCTACCATGACCTATACCTTTGCCAACGGCTTTAACATGGACAAGTACCTGGCCAAGAACGCCAATGTGGACTTCATCCTGGGGGACGCCGCCTACTTCCAGACCGGCGGCGGCTTCCGGACCACGGACGAAGCGGTGCCGGAGAGCGTCATATCCGACGTAAACGCCCGGAGCGGCGTGGAGGAGAGCGGACGGGTCTACGGCGGCGTCTCCGCCATGAAGGAGTTCGTCACCGAGGACTGGCTCCGGACGAGCTTGGAAACGTATAACTCCCCGGAGGTTGTGGACCAGGTGGTGGAGCTGACAGCCCGCCTGCCCAACGGCCTCCTGGAGGCCGGGGTGCAGATGTACGGCATGGAGGACTTCCCCCTGTCCCTGCTGGACGTGCTGGAGGGAGACCTGGCCCCCCTGTCGGACCCCAGTCAGAAAGCCATCGCCGCCGTGTACCTGTCCGACGACTATAACTCCACCCAATGGGGCAGCAACTGGGCCAAGCTGGGGGATGCCGTGACGATCCGCCATATCTCCGAGATGGAGTATTTCTACCGGGACACCGGGGAAATCTTTACGGACGTGGACGCCGCCATTGAGAGCGGCCGCCCCTGGGGGGAGCGCGCCAAGGTCTATGAGGACGTGGACTACACCGTCTGCGCCCTGGTGCGGATTCCCAGCTCCATCTCCTACCGCTACCAGGTTCTGGGCGCGGATGAGTTCATCCTGGGGGCGGAGCGCTTCAAGCGGGACACCGGCACCGACAGCGTCATGACCTATGTCTTCAACACCGCCGACGAGGCGGAGGCGGACATGGAGTCCTTCCTAGCGGAGTACACCGAGACCGTCCAGCCCCTCTGCGACTATGAGAGCCGGGCCACCTGCGCGGCCGAGTTCGAGGGCTTCCGGGGCATGTTCATGACCATGGGCGGGGCCCTGAGCTTCATCATCGGGCTGGTGGGCGTGCTGAACTTCATCAACGCCGTGCTGACGGGTATTCTCACCCGGAAGCGGGAGCTGGCGGTACTCCAGTCCGTGGGCATGACGGGGAAGCAGCTGAAAACTATGCTGGTATTCGAGGGCTTGTACTATACGTTCTTGGCTCTGGCCGTCTCCCTGGTCCTGACACTGGTTCTGGGCCCCCTGACGGGGAACACCGTGGGGGACATCTTCTGGTTCTTCACCTACCGGCTCACAATCACACCGATCCTGGTCATCCTGCCAATCTTCCTGGTCCTGGGGGCCGTGGTGCCTCTGCTGGTCTACCGCTCCGTGGCGCGGCGCACCATTGTGGAGCGTCTGAGGGAGGCGGAGGGATGAAAAAGCTCTTCTGGGCCCTGGGCCTGCTGCTCCTCCTCACCGCCTGCGGGCAGAGGGAGGAGGCCGTGGAGGGCAACCTGATTCTCACCAACTACGCCCCGGAGTCCATCTCCCAGGTCAGCGTGGAATACGCCGGCGGGTCCCTCCTGTCGGAGGCGGCGATTGCGGATACCCAGCTCTGTTCCTTCAGCCTGCCGGAAGAAGCGGCTCTGACCTATACGGTCTCCTTCGAGACGGCGGAGGGGGAAACTGTCCGCGAGACCTTCACCGGCAGCTTCGCGGCGGGAGAGACTGTCTACCTCCGGGCGGACCGGGAGGACGGCTCCTGGCGGCTGGACTATGACAGCGTATCCTGACGAACGCCCGTCCCAGGGGAGGCTTGGAGGCTGCGGGAGGATTGACCCGGCCAGGGGGGCCGGGCGGCAGGCTGCCGCCCCTGCGGGGCCCGCGGGAACCACCGCAGCATGCGCGTTGTGGCACGCTTATAGAAAACGCCCCCTTTTCAACGGAGCGGCGCTGTGGTATCATGAACACAGGTGAACAGAATCCTTTCCATTCTTGTCAGCCCTGCCGGCAGGATCAGATGCCATCAAACCAACCCATGAGGAGGCGGCCGCATGCGCGCTCTGTTTCGTTCCATCGTCCACGCCCTGGAGGCCGGGCAGCCGGTTCAGCTGGTCAGCATCCTGGCCTCCTCCGGGTCCACGCCCCGGGGGGCCGGGGCCGTCCTGGCCGTGTTTCCCGACGGCTCCTCCGCCGGCACCATCGGCGGGGGGAATGTAGAGTATGAGGCGGTCCGTCTGGCATCGGCGCTGCTGCGGTCCGGGGAGAACGGCCTGCGGGACTTCCGCTTTGCCCCTGGGGAGGACCTGGGCATGGCCTGCGGCGGCCAGGCGACGCTGCACTTCCACCACCTCTCCCCCGGGGACGGCAGCACCGCCGCCCTCCTGCGGCGCCTCCTGGCGTCCTCCGGGGAGAACCGGGACCAGTGGCTGGTCCGCCGCCTGGAGGGAGCCCAGGTCCTGGAAACCCTTCTGGCGGACCGGGACACGCCGGAGCTGCCGCCGGGACTGCTGGAGCACCGGGCCGTCTTCCGGGAGGGCTGGTTCTCCCTGCCGGCAGTGCGGGCGGGGTTGGTGTACATCTTCGGCGGCGGGCACGTGTCCCAGGCCCTGGTCCCCCTCCTGGCGGCGGCGGGCTTCCGCCCCGCGGTGTGGGATGACCGGCCGGAGTTCGTCTCCCCGGACCGCTTCCCCCAGGCGGAGCGGCTGTTCTGCGGCCCCTTTGAGGAGGTCTCCTCCCGGCTGTCCGTCACAGCGGACGACGATGTGGTCATCATGACCCGGGGGCACCAGGCGGACTACACCGTGCTGGCCCAGCTGCTGCGCAGCGGCGCGCGGTATCTGGGCTGCATCGGGTCCCGGCGGAAGCTGGCCCTCTGCCGGGAGCGCCTGCTGGCGGAGGGCTTCACGGAGGAGGAGTACCGCCGCCTCCACGCCCCCATTGGCCTGAACATCGGGGCGGAGACTCCGGCGGAGATCGCCGTCTCCGTGGCGGCGGAGCTGATTGCCGTCCGGGCCGGGGTGGAGCCGGGGCCCTGGGTGTGACCCGGGCTCTGCGGGAGAGCGGAGCGCTGATCTTAGAGCCTGTTTAAAATCTCGACGTGTATGGATTGGCGAGTGGATTTTTTGCCCTGCAAGGCAAAAATCCGCAGGCATCCTGACGGATGGCAAGGA
>JAAWIL010000117.1 GCA_022796315.1 Oscillibacter sp.
TCCTTGCCATCCGTCAGGATGCCTGCGGATTTTTGCCTTGCAGGGCAAAAAATCCACTCGCCAATCCATACACGTCGAGATATTAAACAGGCTCTGAGCCCGCTATGGGAGGGGAGACAGCGGCTTTCCACGGGGCTCCATCCCGGATGAAGGAGACGCAGAAAACAGCTCCCTCTGTCTGAGGACAGAGGGAGCTGCGTTTTTATAAGAGAGAAGATCAGATGACGCCCTGCTCCTTCAGCGCGGCGATCTGCTCCGGTGTCCGGCCCAGGGAGGCGAGAATGGCCTCGTTGTCCTCGCCCAGCTGGGGCGCGGGCTTCTGGCACTCGTCGGCCTCGCCGTGGATCTTCACGGGGGTGCCGGGAATTCGGATCTCCCGGTCCATGCCGGGCTGGTACACGTTCCAGAGCATGTTCCGCTCCTTGGTCTGGGGATGCTCCGCAGCCTCGGGAATGGTCTGGATGCGGCCGAAGGGGATCTTCAGACCGGAGATGATGGCCTCCAGCTCGTCCACAGTCTTGGTGACGGTCCAGGCCTCGATCTCCGCCTTGAGATCCGGCAGGTAGTTGTCGCAGCGGAGGACGTTGGTGACATAGTTGGGATTCGTGATGAGGTCCTCGCGGCCCATGGCGCCGCAGAGATCGGCAAACATCTTGTCGGTGCCGCAGCCCATGACGAAGTCGCCGTCCTTGGCGTGGAAGGAGTCGAAGGGAGCGATGGAGGGGTCCTGGTTGCCCGCCCGGTGGGGGGTCTTGCCGGCAATGGTGTACTCCACCACGAAGTTCTCCATGACGGAGAACAGGGTGTCCATCATGGACACGTCGATGCGGCGGCCCACACCGGTCTTCTCCCGCTCGTACAGGGCCATCAGAACGCCCATGCAGAGGTACGCGCCGGAGTAGTTGTCGCCCACGGAGGGACCGATCTTGCACGGGGGACCGTCGTGGAAGCCGGTGACGCTCATCATGCCGCTCATGGCCTGGGCCACGATGTCGTAGGCGGGACGGGCGGACAGCTCGCCGGTGAGGCCGAAGCCGCTGATGGAACCGTAGATGATCCGGGGGTTGATCTCCTTCATCTTCTCATAGGAGAAGCCCAGGCGCTCCAGCACGCCGACCTTGTAGTTCTCGCAGACCACGTCGGCGGTCTTCAGCAGCTCGGTGAAGATCTGCTTGCCCTCCTCGCTTTTGAGGTTCAGGGTCATGCCCTTCTTGTTGCGGTTGATGTAGGCGTAATAGCCGCTGAAGCCGTTTTCCATGGGGCCCCAGCCGCGGGTCTGGTCGCCGCCGGTGGGGGTCTCGATCTTGATGACCTCGGCGCCGTGGTCGGCCAGATTCATGGTGCAGAACGGGCCGCTGTATGCCTGGGTCAGGTCCAGGACGCGGATGCCTTCCAGGGGTCTGTTCATAGAGATGTCACCTTTCTATGTAATGTTTTTGTTGGAGGGTGAAGAACGTTTAGCTGCCCTCAAAGGAGAGAGGTGAAAAGCCGCCCGATCATCGAGAGATAACCGGGCAGCTTCTTGTTTCCCGTTTAAAAAGCGGGCTGTGTATATCGCAGATTAGCGATTCTGGAAAGCGGGATCACCGAACTCGGGGCGCTGCAGATCCTTCTTGACCATCAGAGTGCCGGTGCCATAGGCGCACAGGATGGGCTCGGGATACACGTCGGCGGCAGAGTCGGCCAGGCCCTTGGAGCCATCGCGGTCAGCCAGGCCCATGACCTTGTGAGCCTCGAAGTGGCAGGTCAGAGAGGTGTTGCCAACCTTCTCAATCCAGCCGGAATACTCCATCCAGTCGCCGGAGTACACGGGAGCGGTGTAACGGACCTCAGAGTAGCCCACAAACAGGGACTCGTCGCCGAACAGACGGATCGCCAGCTCAGTGCCGACGTCGCCCCAAGCGGTGACGATGTGAGCGCCTTCCACCAGCTGACCAGCATAGTGAGCATCGCCAGCGGACATACGATAACGCAGAACAACCTTGTTACCAATCATGATCAAAAATCCTCCTTCAAAATACAGCTCTGTCGTGGAAATCCTACAGGATTTCCCTTGGCTTGTCTTTCATTTTAGTGGCTACACCCAATGGAATGTCAACCGGAAAGACAAAAAATTTTCCGCCTCCGCCGGCGTCCTTCCGGATCAACTATCTACCAAGGGGAGAGTTTTTTGCCGGAATAAAAAGCCATTCTTTCGATTTTTTAGAGGGTTTCTATAAAAATACTGAACACTTCTCGAGAAGAACTGTCATATTTTTCATATATTTTTGGGAGAGTTTTCATGGAGGGCCGCGAAGAACCGGCCGGAGCGGGCCCGCCGGAGATCCGGCGCGGGGGAGGCGCGGGAAGAGGAAAATCCCCCGGCCGCTATGGCCGGGGGGGTGGGTTCAGTTTAAAAAGTCCTTGAGCTTTTTGCTGCGGCTGGGGTGGCGGAGCTTGCGCAGGGCCTTGGCCTCAATCTGGCGGATGCGCTCCCGGGTCACGTTGAACTCCTTGCCGACCTCCTCCAGGGTGCGGGTACGGCCGTCCTCAATGCCGAAGCGGAGCTTGAGCACCTTTTCCTCCCGGGGCGTCAGGGTGGAGAGGACGTCCATGAGCTGTTCCTTCAGCAGCGTGAAGCTGGCGGCCTCGCTGGGCTCGCTGGCGCCCTCGTCGGGGATGAAATCCCCCAGGTGGGAGTCCTCCTCCTCGCCGATGGGGGTCTCCAGGCTGACGGGCTCCTGGGCGATCTTCATGATCTCCCGGACCTTTTCCACGGGCATGTTCATCTCGGCGGCGATCTCGTTGGGGCTGGGGTCGTGGCCCAGCTCCTGGAGCAGCTGCCGGGAGACCCGGATGACCTTGTTGATGGTCTCCACCATGTGCACGGGGATGCGGATGGTCCGGGCCTGGTCGGCGATGGCCCGGGTGATGGCCTGGCGAATCCACCACGTGGCGTAGGTGGAGAACTTGAAGCCCTTGGTGTAGTCAAACTTCTCCACGGCCTTGATGAGACCCAGGTTGCCCTCCTGGATCAGGTCCAGGAAGAGCATTCCCCGGCCCACGTACCGCTTGGCGATGGACACCACCAGGCGCAGGTTGGCCTCCGCCAGCTTCTGCTTGGCCACCTCGCCGCCGGCGAAATCCCGCTTCCAGGCGGCCAGCTGCTCCGGCGCCACCTCCAGGCCGGGGTTCCGGGCCAGCTCTCCTAGATGGGCGGCGGCCTCGTTGCCGGCGGTGAGGGCCTGGGCCAGGGTGATCTCCTCATCCGGGGAGAGCAGGGGCACCTTGCCGATCTCCTTCAGGTACATCCGGACCGGGTCGTCGATGGAGAAGTTGTTCACCAGGGAGTTGGGGTCCACCAGCTCCTCTTCCTCCACGTCGGCGATCTCCTCGGCGGCGGGCTCCTCGTCGGGCAGCTCCGGCAGCAGCAGAAGCTCCTCGTCGGTGCTGATGTCGATGTTCAGGGCCTCCAGGGAGTCGTAGAGCTGGTCCAGCTGCTCGCCCTCCAGGTTCAGATCGTCAACCGCGTCCATGAGCTCCGCGGACTCCAGCTTGCCCTTCTTCTTGCCCCGGGCCAGGAGCTCCCGCAGTTTCTCGTTGCCGATGAGCCAGCTGGCGGCGGGCAGCGCCGCTACCTGCTTGTCGTCCAGGCGGACAATCCCCGCCTTTTTGGCCTCCTCATCGGTCATCACCGGCGGCGGGGCCGCCTTGTCCTTGGCTGCGTCGGCGGCCAGCAGGGCGTCCGCCTGCTGCTCCAGTTCCTCCGGGGTCAGTTCTCTTTTTTTAGACATGCCGCTTTCCTCCCTGTTTGTATTTTTCTGTCGCGGCCAGGAGGGGGTCGGCATCCCCGCCGGCGCGTCTGTCCGCTTCGGTTTTCACAATTCGTATGTAGTCCGCCAGAGCCTGCCGGGCGTTCTGGGCGGATTCCGGCTGCTGGCACAGGGCCGAGATATGGCCGGCCTCCTCCGGAGTCAGGGTTCCCAGGATCGGGCCCAGAGCCACCGGGCGCCCCTCCGCGCGGGTCTGCCACAGCAGGGCGTATACCCGGCCCAGCAGGGGCGAGGAGAACTGGGACTCCTCCAGAGGCGGGTCCTGGGGAAAGAGGCTGTCATCCAGCAGCAGGAGCCGCAGGATGCCCTCCTCCGCCCGGGCGGAGCGGATGTTGGCGTACCGCAGGGACCGCTCCTGGGGCTGTGTTCGGACGGCGGGATTGAGGTCCCTGCGCAGCTCCGTCCTGGCCTCCTGCCTGGCCCGCCGCTTGAAGGCCCGCTGGACCTCCAGCCTCATGGCCTCCGGGGAGATCTGGGCGATTTCGGCGGCCCGGGTGGTGTAGATCTCCCGCTCCACGGCCCCGGGCAGGGAGGACAGCAGCCGGCTGACCTCCTCGCAGTAGGCCACGCGGGCCTCGTCGCTGGTCAAATCATATTTCTCAGCCACCTGCGCCATGCGGAATTCCACGCCGTTCTCGCTGCCGTTCAGCAGCCGCTCGAAGGCGTCGGGCCCCTGGAACTTGATGAAGTCGTCGGGGTCCTGCTTCACGTAGGCCCCGTCCACCAGCCGCCGGGGCAGCTGGAGGACCTTTACGGAGAACTCCGACCCGTTCAGGATCTGGAGGGCCCGCTCCGTGGCCGTCTTCCCGGCGCCGTCGTTGTCGTAGCACAGGATCAGCTCCTTGGTGAACCGGGAGAGCAGGCGGGTCTGCTCCACCGTCAGGGCGGTGCCCATGGAGGCCACCGCGTTGTCAAAGCCCGCCTGATGGAGGGTCACAATGTCCAGGTTGCCCTCGCAGAGAATCAGGTTGGGCCGCTTTGTCTTCTTGGCCAGATTGAGTCCGTACAGCACCCGGCGCTTGGAGTACACCGGCGTCTCCGAGGAGTTCATGTATTTGGGCTCGGACCGGTCCAGCACCCGGCTGCCGAAGGCCACCACGTCCCCCCGGGTGTCGATGACCGGGAGCATCAGGCGGTTCCGGAACTTGTCGTAGAGGCCGCCGTTCCTGTTCTGGACGGCCAGGCCCGCCGTCAGGAGCTCGGACTTGGTGTAGCCCTTCCGCACCATGGCGCTCAGCAGGCCGTCCCAGGCGTCGGGGGAGGCCCCCATGCCGAACTTCACAGCCGTGGCCTTCCGGATGCCCCGGCGGTCCAGGTAGTCCTGCACGGCGCGGCCCTCCGGCTGCTGGAGGAGCTGGTAGTAGAAGCGGGCGGCGTCCCGGTTCAGCGCCAGGAGCCGCTGGCGGCGGCGTCCGGCCTCCAGGTCCCCCTCCTCCTCGGGGACCTCCATCCCCGCCCGCTTGGCCAGAAAGCGCACCGCGTCGGGAAAGGGGAGGTTCTCCTCCTCCATGATGAAATTGACCACGCCCCCGCCCTTTTTGCAGCCGAAGCAGTAGTAGATCTGCTTGTCCGGGGAGACGGAGAAGGAGCCGGTCCGCTCGCTGTGGAAGGGGCAGAGGCCGAAGAGGTTGGCGCCCTTGCGGGTCAGCTGCACATAGCCGCTCACCACGTCCACGATGTCGCTGCGGGCGGTGAGCTCGTCCAAAAAGCTCTGGGGAAATGCCACAGGCCGCGCCTCCTTCCGCTCAGTTTAGCCAAAAACCGCACCCGTCATACCGCCCCGGGAGGCCGGCGCCGGGAAGATGTCTTTTTGAATATACACTGCGGATTTGAAATTTCCTCTTTTTTTGCGTGAAGTTTTTGAAAAATTTTCAGAAGGGGGGGCTTTACAGAATCTGCGGAATCGTATACAATAAAATAATCAAGAAGCCCCGGGGCCAGAACCGGCCCTGGGGCGGACCACTGCCGGAGAGGAGGGAGGTTATGGCGATCAGCCTGTGGGCGGCGCGGCTGGAGCGCGCGCTGACGGCGCAGGAGATGGAGGCCATGGAGGCCATGATGCCGCCCTGGCGGCGGGAACGGCTGCTGAACCTTCCGAAGGAGAAACAGCGGGAGCCGCTGTGCGCGTATATGATCCTGCGGCTGGCCCTGTGGGAGACCCAGAACTGGAAGGAGCCGCCGGAGATGGCGGTTACGGAGATGGGCAAGCCCTACTTTCCGGACTATCCCAGCGTCCGCTTCAACCTCAGCCACACCAGTGGCGCGGTGCTGGTGGGGGTGTCGGACCAGGACATCGGGGTGGACATTGAGAAGATCCGCCCGGTGAGCCGGCGGTCCATGCAGCGCCTGGCAGGAGTCGAGACGGAGCAGGAGTTCTTCCAGAACTGGGTCCGCCGGGAGGCCCGGGCCAAGCGGGGCGGCAGCGGCGTGGGCACCATGATGCGCTCGGAGACGCCCCTCCAGTACGGGGAGTTCTACTATGAGCTGGAGACCTTCCCGGGATACGCGGCCGGAGTGGCGACACGGGACCGGACGCCGCCGGGGAAGCTGCGGAGGTATTCCCTGGACGAGATGCTCTGAGGGGGACAGCCCGGAGGAGTTCCCGGATGTTTAGAGCCTGTTTAAAATCTCCCCGCGCATGTCTTGGCGGCGTATTATCCGCCCTGACTGCGTTAAAAATCCTTGCCATCCGTCAGGATGCCTGCGGA
>JAAWIL010000118.1 GCA_022796315.1 Oscillibacter sp.
CGAGCAGGTCAGCGAGGACCAGATGGTCATCCTGGCCCGGGACCTGGCCAAGAAGATCGAGGAGGAGATGGAGTACCCCGGTCAGATCAAGGTCCACGTCCTGCGGGAGACCAAGGTAGTCGAATACGCCAAGTAATCATTCTTGTTAAAAATCCTCCGGGGAATCCCTCCGGAGGATTTTTACGCGCTTTTTCAGAATGCAAACAATTCGTAAATCTTCCGCCAAACCGTTGACGGCAGGTGGGAAAACCCGTAAAATAGATTTCATAGGAAACCCATGGGCGCTTTGGCCCGCCGGTTGACTATAGTCACCGCAGTTGAAAAGAAGCAAATGCTTCTTTTCAACCCTGGGGCGCATAGGCGCCCCAGGGGCCGTGAAACGGCCTGACGGTGGTCTTCATAGACAAAACACGGCACATGGATGTGCCGGCGGCCTCGCACGCCTTGAAAATCGGATACCGATTTTCAAGTGTTTTGACTATATAGATTAGATCGTTCCGCCGGACCTGCTCTCCGGGCCGGGACTTTGAGAGGAAGATGCGCATGGGCAGATCAGGAGGCGGGGGCCGCTCCGGCGGCGGTTTTCGCGGCGGCGGATTCTCTGGGGGCTTCTCCGGTGGAAGCCGGTCCTCCGGGAGCTTCTCCGGCGGACGGGGCGGCGGACGGTCCAGGGGCCCTTCCGGCGGCATGGGCCCCGGATTCGGGGGCGGATTCGGCTATTCCCCTCGCGGCGTCCGCACCGGCCCCATCATCATCAACAACAGCCCCCGCTACGGCGGAGGCGGCCCCGGCGGTCCCCCGGACCACCAAAACCGGAACACCGGCCGGGCCGCGGGCACCGTGATTCTGGTGGCGTGGCTGATCATCATCGCCGCCGCGCTGCTGCTTCTGCTGCCCTACCTGCGGGGCGGCGGGTCCGGCGGCGTCCAGCGCTCTACCCACCAGCGGGAACCGCTTCCCGCCTCTGCCGTAACGGAGACGGACTACTACACCGACGCGGACGGCAGCTGGTTCAGCAACCGTGCCCAGCTGGAGAGCGGAATGCGGCAGTTCTACCGGGATACCGGCGTGCAGCCCTATCTGTACGTGCTGCCCAATGGCGCCACCACCTCCGGCAGCCGTCTCACGGAGATGGCCGAGGAGCTGTATTCCCAGCTCTTTACTGACGAGGGCCACTTCCTGCTGGTCTTCTGTGACGACGGCTCCGGCTCCTTCCACTGCGGCTACGCCGTGGGCAGCCAGGCCAAGACCGTGATGGACAGCGAGGCCATCGCGATCCTGTCGGATTACTTAGACCGCTATTACAGCGACTACTCCATCAGCGAGGAGGAGATTTTCTCCAACACCTTCGCCAAAACCGGGGAGCGGATCATGACCGTGACCAAGTCTCCCCTGCCGGTTGTGGCGGTGTGCCTGGCGGTGATCGTGGTGGCCCTGGTGGTGTTTGTCACCCTGAAAAAGCGCCGGGAGCAGCAGGAGCGGGCACGGCGGCAGACCGAGGAGATCCTGAAGACCCCCCTGGAGAAGTTCGGCGACCAGGAGATCGAGGACCTGGCCAGCAAGTATGAACAGGACCCATAACACAAGTTTGAGAGGAGTACCACCATGGCTATTTTAGAGCGTTTTACCGACATCATCAAGGCAAACATCAACGACCTTCTGGACAAGTGCGAGGACCCCGCCAAGATGATTGACCAGTACCTGCGGAATCTGACGGAGGACCTGGCCGAGGTGAAGAAGGAGACCGCCGCCGTCATGGCGGAGGAGACCCGGGCCAAGCGGATGCTGGACGATAATGCCGCGGAGATCCGGCGTTACGAGGATCTGGCCCGCAAGGCGCTGACCGCAGGCAACGAGGACGACGCCCGGGTGTTCCTGGGCAAGAAGCAGCAGCTGAGCGAGAAGGCCGCCAGCCTCCAGGCCACCTACGACACCGCCCACGGCAACGCCCAGAAGATGCGGCAGATGCACGACAAGCTGGTGGGCGACATCGAGTCCCTCAACAGCCGCCGGGAGATGGTGAAGGCCAAGGTGGCCGTGGCCAAAACCCAGGAGCGGGTGAACAAGATCGGCGCCAGCGCCGAGAAGGCTGCCGGGGCCATGAGCGCCTTTGAGCGGATGGAGCGGAAGGCCGACCAGATGCTGGACCAAGCCAACGCCATGGCGGAGCTGAACGCCGTGCCGGTGGACGAGGCCGCCGCCCTGGAGGCCAAGTACGCCTCCGCCGCCGGAGACAGCGCCGTGGACGACGAGCTGGCCAAGCTGAAAGCCGAACTGGGCATTTGACGCGCTGCGAAGCTCAGGTGATAGACCAAGCCCCTGCGACGGCAACTGAGCTGGTACTTCGTTGCCGTCGCAGGGGCTCAGATTTTTCACCCGGGCTCCGTGGCGCATAAAAAGTCTTTTTGGTTCTTTTGCCACAGAAAAAGAACAGGAAAAAGGCAAAAAAGAACAGAAACAGGCTAGTGATTCACCACTCCGTCCGGATAGGGCCCCAAAAGATCCGTCAGCACAGGCCCCCGGTCCGTGTCCTGGAAGTACCCCACAAAGAGACTCCCGTCCTCCAGGTACAGATTCCGCTCCCCGGGGACGCCGCCGGTCTCCAGGGCCACCTCGCCGGCGCGGAAGATGTGCAACCGGTCATAGTACCATGTCAGCACCGTCTCCGGCGGAACCTCCGGCCCCGGCAGGACCGCCTCCTCCAGGGACAGGGGCGACCAGTCGTTGTCCAGCTCTTTCCAGGCGATGCGGAGACTTGGAATGCTGCCGGAGCCGCCGTAGTCCCTGCTGAAATCCGCGGTGAAGAAGCTCCGCTGGTTAAACCCGTCCGGCAAAGTGGAGAAGAGAACCCCAAACTCGTTGGCGAGGCAGTAACAGGTCTCCACCTTCCGTCCCGTCAAACGGTACAGCTCCTGGAGGGCCAGATAGGCCTGCTGGCGGCGGCTAATCCGATACTCGCCGTTGTAAATCACACTCTCCGGGTCCAAGCCATCGAGGAGCGTTCCCACATCCCCAGTGATGAACTTCATCTTTGTCTCCACCACATCCAGGTAGTCCTGTGCCGAGAAATCCGTGACCGGAACCCGGGCCAGCACCCGGTCCCGCAGAAGATACCGGGTCAATACCGCGTCGTGGGAGTCCGTCACCACGAAGCCGCCCTTCTCCGGGGCAAAGGTGAGACGCACGTTGGAGAGCCCGTCGCCGGAGGGGTTCAGCATGTAGCGAAAGGCCCCCTCCTGCCCCGCCTCCGTGTCCACGATCTCGCAGAACAGGGGGATCTCGTCCACGGAGATGATCTCCAGCACGCCGTCCTCGTCCACATCGAACTCCACCGCGTTGGAGCCGGTGGTCATGAGGCCCGGGGTTCCGTCGGGCCGCTGGATGAAGTAGTAATCCAGGGTTCCGGCGGAGGCCCCGACGACGATAGAGAGCTTCCAGCCGCTGTGGCCCAGGACGTTGGCAAAGGGCTCCGCGGAGAAGGTCTCCAGGTAGCAGTTTTCCTCCGCCAGGCGGGTCAGAATCTGCCAGTTCAGGCGCCCGGCGCTGTCCGGCAGGGCGCAGAGCAGATAGAAATCATAGAAGGCGGACCCGTTTGAAAAGTACGGGTTCGTCTTCACCACGTTGAGCCAGACGGGAAAGTCCGCGTTGTCGAAGACGCCGCTCCAGAGGGATTCATCCTCCACCTGCATGGGATCGTCCAGGAAGGGTACCAAATCGGACGCGTACTCCCCCAGGGGGACGTCCCCAAAATCGAAGTCGTGGTCTGCCTGCAAAGGCAGGCTCTCCGGGAAGACCTCCGACAGCGTGAGGGGGCGGTCCGCCGCCTGTCCGTCCGCCTGGGCCTCCGCCGAGGGAACCAGGGTGCCGGGGTGGGCCTGGCGCCACAGCACCGCCGCCAGGACGGCGCACAGACCCAGGCACAGGACCGCCAGCACCGCCGCGGCCCATTTCCAGGGGCGGGTCCGGTCCGGTGGCTGGGCCTCCGCCGCCAGCTCCTCGTCAATGGCGGCCCAGGTCTCCGGCGGCACCTCCAGCACCTCCGACAGCCGCTCCAGCTTGCTCCGGGCGGGACGGGAGAGGTCCGCCTCCCACTTGCTGACGGCCTGACGGGTGACGCCCAGGGCCTCCGCCAGCTGCTCCTGGGTCAGACGCTGGGCCTCCCGGGCCCGCTTGATGGTCTCTCCGTAAGTCATAGGCATATCCTCCTTGTTTTTGTTTGAGGATACTCAAAATCACCCTGAATGACAACCAACTTCGGCGCAACTTTTCAAAGTTGCGCCGTTTTTGCAAAAGCTCCGCCAAGGGGCTCTGCCCCCTGGACCCCCGCGGCCTTTGAAAAGGCCGGCGAAACTTTTTCCGCGCTACGGAGTCCGGGTGAGAAACGAAGCCCCTGCGACGGCAACATCACTGGCCCTTCGTCGCCGTCGCAGGGGCCTGGTCCATCGCCAAACTCCGTAGCGCGTTAAAGTTCTTTTGGTCACTTTTCTTTCAAGAAAAGTGACTTACGCCAGGAAGCCCTCCAGAATCTTCTCCTCCGCCTCCTCCGGCGTCAGGCCCAGGGTCTCCAGCTTCAGTAGCTGGTCCCCGGCAATCTTGCCGATGGCCGCCTCGTGGACCAGCTGGGCCTCGGTGCAGTTGGCGGTGATGGCGGGGATGGACTTGATCTTGGCATCCCCCATGATGATCGAATCGCACTGCACATGACCAAAACAGGCGGCGTTGCCCACCATCCGGGGATAGAAGACCTGGCTGGAGCAGTCCTGGGCCACGGACCGGGAGATCACCCGGCCTCTGGCCCCTTCGCCGTCCAGGACGATCTCCATATCGCTCTCCGCCACCTGGTCCCCGTGGGTCAGGAGGCGCTCGGTGACCACCGCCTCGGCGTCCTTGCCGCAGATGATCTTCGTGTCCCGCTTGGTGGAGTCAATGCCCCGAATCTGGACGGTCTCCATCTGGATGGAGGCGCCCTCCTCCAGGTAGACCACCGTCTGGGGGTTCATGACCCGGCCGCCGGTTCCGTCGCCCTCGCCGTAGTGCTTCTCCGTGTACTTCACCTTGGAGTTCCGGCCCACGCGGAAGGTGTGGAGCCCCTCGTGGCGGGACTCCTGGGAGCCGCAGTTGTGGATGCCGCAGCCGGCCACGATGGTCACATCGCAGTTCTCCCCGATATAGAAGTCGTTGTAGACCATCTCCTGGATGCCGGGCTGGGTGATGATGACGGGGATGTGGCAGGTCTCCCCCACGGTGCCGTCCTTCACCCGGATATCAATGCCGCTCCTGCCGTCTTCCTTGCCGGTGATCTCGATGTGCTCCGTGGACTGGCGGCCGTCACAGCCGCAGTCCTTGCGGATATTGAAGGCCCCCACGGGCTTGCCCACGAGGTCCGCGATCTTCTCCAGCAGTTCCCGGTCAATCTCGGTGTCCATCATTGCGCATTCGCCTCCTTTGTCAGTACCGGGCACGCGCCCAGGGTGTCCGCCAGAATCTGGGGCAGGATATCCTCCGCCGCGCCCCGGTGGCGGATCACGCCGCCGCCCACCACGACCACCTCGTCCGCCAGGGAGATGATCCGCTCCTGGTGGGAGATGATAATCATGGTGCCGCTGCCTACGGCGTGGATCTGCTCAAATGTCTCCGTCAGCCGGGCGAAGGACCACAGGTCAATGCCCGCCTCCGGCTCGTCAAAGATCATCAGGTCCCCATTCCGGGCCAGGATGGAGGCGATCTCAATCCGCTTGACCTCGCCGCCGGAGAGGCTCACGTCCACCTCCCGGTCCAGATAGTCGTTGGCGCACAGGCCCACCTTTGTCAGGTACTGGCAGCAGCGGTCCTTGGAGAGGTGGCTGTCCCCGGAGGCCAGGGTCAGCAGGCTCCGGACCGTCATGCCCTTGAACCGGGGGGGCTGCTGAAAGCCGTAGCTGATGCCCAGGCGCGCCCGCTCCGTAATGCTCAGGCGGGTGATGTCCTGCCCGTTCCAGAGGATCTGGCCGGAGGTGGGCGTCACCAGGCCCATGATGATCTTGGCCAGGGTGGTCTTGCCGCCGCCGTTGGGGCCGGTGAAGACCACCAGGCGGTGATCTTCAATGGTGAGGGAGATATCCTTTAGGATTCCCAGCTGCTCCGTCCCCTCCTGGACGGAGTAGCTGATTGATTTCAGTTCCAGCATTTCGGGAACCTCCTTTGTTCGGAACATGCGTCCTGCGGACCCAGAGCCACGGCGGCAGAACCCCGCCGGGCGGTCCCTTCAGAAGACTTCTTAATAGTTTCTCTTCTTTGCACACATTTTAGCAGATCCCACCGAAAAAAGCAATCACTTCTCATCTGACCCGGCGGCAGGACCTGTACCTGGCCGGGCCGGCCCCCGGCAGACCGGATCTCCCCTCAGGCGGGCGGCATCCCAGGGGCTTAGAGCCTGTTTAAAATCTCCCCGCGCATGTCTTGGCGGCGTATTTTCCGCCCTGACTGCGTTAAAAATCCTTGCCATCCGTCAGGATGCCTGCGG
>JAAWIL010000119.1 GCA_022796315.1 Oscillibacter sp.
CGCAGGCATCCTGACGGATGGCAAGGATTTTTAACGCAGTCAGGGCGGAAAATACGCCGCCAAGACATGCGCGGGGAGATTTTAAACAGGCTCTAAGATTCTTTCCGCAGGGGCAGGCGGTGCATAACCGCCCCGCGCCGCCCGGCCAAGCGACACCAAACTATAAAAGAGAAGGAGATTTTCCATATGTCCAAGACCATCGAACTGGCGCAGCATCTGGAAAAGCTGCACATCAACAATATGTACAAGTCCGACTTCTACTGGACCTGGGACAAAACCGACGAGGAGCTGGACGCCATCTTCACCGTGGCCGACGCCCTTCGGGACCTCCGGGAGCGGAACCGGTCCACCCGGGTGTTTGACTCCGGCCTTGGCATCTCCATCTTCCGGGACAACTCCACCCGGACCCGGTTCTCCTTCGCCTCCGCCTGCAACCTGCTGGGTCTCACCGTCCGGGACCTGGACGAGAAGACCTCTCAGATCGCCCACGGCGAGACGGTCCGGGAGACCGCCAACATGGTCTCCTTCATGGCCGAGGTCATCGGCATCCGGGACGATATGTACATCGGCGAGGGCCACAAGTACCAGAAGACCTTCATGGACGCCGTGAAGGAGGGCTACCGGGACGGCATCCTGGAACAGCAGCCCACGCTGGTGAACCTCCAGTGCGACGTGGACCACCCCACCCAGTGCATGGCGGACCTGCTCCATGTGATCCACCACTTCGGCGGCGTGGAACACCTCAAGGGCAAGAAGGTGGCCATGACCTGGGCCTACTCCCCCAGCTATGGAAAACCCCTCTCGGTGCCCCAGGGCGTCATCGGCCTCTTTACCCGCTTCGGCATGGACGTGGTCCTGGCCCATCCGGAGGGCTACGACGTGATGCCGGAGGTGGAGGAGATCGCCCGGAAGAACGCGGAGGCCACCGGCGGCAGCTACCGCAGGGCCGGCACCATGGCCGAGGCCTTCCAGGGCGCGGACATCGTCTACCCCAAGAGCTGGGCCCCCTTCGCCGCCATGGAAGAGCGCACCAAGCTCTACCAGGCCGGAGACCAGGCGGGCATCCACGCCCTGGAGCAGCGCCTGCTGGCCCAGAACGCCCTCCACAAGGACTGGACCTGCTCCGAGGAGATGATGAAGCGCACCAAGGACGGCAAGGCCCTGTATCTCCACTGCCTGCCCGCCGACATCTCCGGCCTCAGCTGCCCAGAGGGCGAGGTGGACAACTCCGTCTTTGACCGCTATCTGGTGCCCCTCTATAAGGAGGCCAGCTACAAGCCCTACATCATCGCGGCCATGATCTTCATGGCCAAGGTGAAGGACCCCGTTGCGGCCCTGATGGCCCTGGACCAGGGCGGAAAGCGCAGGCTCTTCTAGGCCCTGTCTGAACAGGACCGCGAAAAAATTCTGATGTTCCGCAGAAGAAAGGGTGTTTCCATGTCCCAAAGAATCGTGATCGCTCTGGGCGGCAATGCCCTGGGCAAGAACCTGCCGGAGCAGATGTCCGCCGTGAAGCACACCGCCAAGGCCATTGCCGGGCTCATCGCCGGCGGGCATCAGGTGGCGGTGGTCCACGGCAACGGGCCCCAGGTGGGGATGATCCAAAACGCCTTCGCCGCCTACCACCGCCAGGAGCCGGAGAGCGACGTCATGCCCCTGTCGGTGTGCGTGGCCATGAGTCAGGGCTACATCGGCTATGATCTCCAGAACGCCTTGAAGGAGGAGCTACTGGACCGGGGACTCTCCACCGGCGTGGCCACCGTGCTGACCCAGGTGGTGGTGGACGAACAGGACCCCGCCTTCCGGCATCCCACCAAGCCCATCGGCCCCTTCCTGACCCGGGAGGAGGCGGAGGCCCTGGCCCGGGAGAAGGGCTGCCAGGTGGCCGAGGATGCCGGCCGGGGCTGGCGGCGGGTGGTGGCCTCTCCCCAGCCCCTGGCGGTGGTGGAGCTCTCCACCATCCGGGCCCTGATGGACGCGGGGCTGGTGGCCATCGCCTGCGGAGGCGGCGGCATCCCCGTGGCGGCCAGGGAGCGGCACCACCTGAAGGGCGCCCCCGCCGTGATCGACAAGGACCTGGCCGCGGCCCTGCTGGCGGAGGAGCTGGACGCGGACCTGCTCATCATCCTGACGGCGGTGGAGAAGGTGGCGGTCCACTTCGGGAAGCCGGACCAGCGCTGGCTGGACCATCTGACGCCGGAGGAAGCCCTGCGCTACGCGGAGGAGGGCCAGTTCGCCCCCGGCAGCATGCTGCCCAAGGTCCAGGCCGCCGCCCGCTTTGCCGCGTCCCGCCCCAGCCGGCAGGCCCTGATTACCCTGCTGGAGCGGGCCGGAGACGGCATCCAGGGCAAAACCGGCACCAGGATCTCCGTGTCCCGCACATAGGTCAACCTGTCAGAGGTGCAAAAGGAAGCGGAATTTCCGCTTCCTTTTTTGTGACCCTTTTTCTCGTTTCTCCATATTGGATAAAAGGATGGGAGGATTCCGGAAAATTTCTGATCGTCTTTCCCATAAAAATACAAAAAAGCGGTTGAATTTTTGGGGACAACCCTGTATGCTAGAATAGCAGAAGGGCCCCTTGGGCCTCAAGTTTTTATTTTTTGAAGGAGGAAAGAAGAATGAAGAAGTTTCTTGCTGTGCTCCTCGCGCTGGTCATGGTTCTGAGCCTGGCCGCCTGCGGGGGGGACGACGCTCCTGCGGATGACACCAAAGACGACGCCCAGCAGTCCGACGGGGAGGACGCCGGCACCTCGGATGTGAAGATCGGCCTGATCTGCGTCCACGACATCAACTCCGGCTACGACGCCGCCCACATCGAGGGCCTCCAGGCCGCCTGCGCGAGCCTGGGCATCGACGCCAACGACACCAACCGGGTGGTGATCCGCTACAACATTGATGAGAACGAGGCCTGCCATGACGCCGCCGTGGACCTGGCGGAGTCCGGCTGCAACATCATCTTCTCCGATTCCTACGGCCACCAGACCTATATGCTCCAGGCCGCGCAGGAGTACCAGGACGTCACCTTCGTCTCCTGCACCGGCGACCAGGCCGCCGTGTCCGGTCTCAGCAACTTCAAGAACATCTTCCCCTACACCTATGAGTCCCGTTATGTCTCCGGCGTGGTGGCCGGCATGAAGCTCAAGGAGCTGATGGACGCCGGCACCGTGTCCGACCCCTATGTGGGCTACGTGGGCGCCTATCCCTACGCCGAGGTGGTCTGCGGCTACACCGCCTTCCTGCTGGGCATCCAGTCCATCGTACCCGAGGCCCACATGGACGTGCAGTACACCAACAGCTGGTATGATCCCAACGCCGAGGCCGAGACCGCCAATGCTCTGATGGCCCGGGGCTGCGTCATCATCGGCCAGCACGCCGACTCCACCGGCGCTCCCTCCGCCGTGCAGGAGGCCTGGAAGAGCGGCACCGTGGCCTATTCCGTGGGCTACAACATCGACATGCTCTCCGTGGCTCCCGACGCCGCTCTGACCTCCGCCCAGAACAACTGGTCCATGCTGTACAAGGCCACTCTGGAGAAGTTCCTGGCCGGCGAGGAGATTCCCGCCGACTACGCCGCCGGTATTGCCGACGACGCCGTCATGATCTCCCCCCTGGGCGGCAGCTGCGCCCCTGGCACCCAGGAAGCGGTGGACGCCGCCTGGGCCGGCATCAAGGACGGCAGCCTGAAGGTCTTTGACACCAGCAAGTTCACCGTGGGCGGCCAGCCCGTGGAGAGCTATGAGGTGAACTTCTCCATCATTGACTTCGGCACCGGCAACACCATCTTTGAGGGCCCCACGGAGAACGTGATCTCTGACGGCGCGTTCCAGGAGTCCGTCTACCGTTCCGCCCCCTACTTCGACCTGCGGGTTGACGGCATCACCGAGCTGAACAACAACTGATTCCCGCGCTTGTCCGCAAAAAGAGGCACGATCCAAAGGATCGTGCCTCTTTTCCTGTTCAAAACACACACAGCGCCGTGAAGCAGAGGGCCTCCGGGCCCAGGCCCTCCATGCGGTAGGTCTCCCCCTCCCGGATACCCCGCAGGCGCAGGGTCTCCCCCAGGACAGCCTCCTTGCTGTAGTTCAAAAAAAGCTCCCTGGGCGTCCGGTCCCGCAGGTCCGGCGGCAGGGCGTCCCAGATGATGTCGCCATAGTTGCCGCTGTACAGGTGGCCGTTTCCGTCCAGATCCGACCAGCGGATCTCCCGGGTCCCCAGGTCCTCCAGCCCCTCCCTGGGCAGCAGGATCTTCCGGGTCTCCGGGCAGTCAATCTCCTTGGGACAGATCCCCAGGGGCTTGGCCGTAAAGGCCGTGGGGCGGAGAATCCTCCGGGTCTCCGGGTCCACCAGAATCCAATCGCTCTTCACGGAGACCCGAACGGTTCCCTCTCCGTCCGCCATCTCGTAGACCCGGCGCATATGGGCGCCCTTGGTGCCGTTCTCCCAGGTGGTGATGGTCAGCAGATCCCTGGCCCGGGGGCAGTCGTGAATCCGCAGGGCGATCCGGGAGAGGAGGAACGCCTCCCGCTTGGCGTAGAGCACCTCGTGGGTCAATCCCCTGGCGTCGTAGTCATAGCCGGCGAAGGTGGCCGCCTTGCTCAAAAGGGCCGCCATCCGCACCCGCTTGTCGGGCCCGCAGTCCCAGAAGCCCAGCTCCTCCTGGCGGGTGTAGCTGTTCTCTGTCAAACACTGTTTCAAATCCATCTTGTGACCATGCTCCTTCGCAGTTTGCAACGATGCAGAAAGCCGCTGGCGCGGCTTGCGGCGCTGTTTTGCGGTGCCGCAAGGAAAAGAATCCCATGGATTCGTTTTCTCTGCGCTCACTATAGCACGTTTTCCGGGGACACACAACAGACAAGATTGACTTTTTGTCATAGGATGATATGATATCCTTATGATTGCTGCCGAACCGAACGGTCGGAAGTAATCTGTGCCATGTTTTGCGGTTGCCGCCATTTATGGCGGCGGGCAAAGTGACTCAAATCAAATGTATGATTTCCAAAGTTAACATGCGGAAATCATACCAATAAGGAGGCTTTCTATCATGGAAAAAACTGTGATCTCCACCCCCAACGCCCCCGGCGCCATCGGTCCCTACTCCCAGGGCTGGGTGATCGGCGACTGGGTCTTTACCTCCGGCCAGATTCCCGTGGACCCCGTTTCCGGAGAGATCCCCGAGGGGATCTCCGCCCAGGCGGAGCAGAGCTGCCGGAATGTGTGCGCCGTGCTGGAGGCCGGAGGCGCCCTTTTGGGAAGCGTGGTGAAAACCACCTGCTTCCTGGCGGACATGGGGGACTTCGCCGCGTTCAACGAGGTCTACGCCAGGTACTTCACCACCAAGCCCGCCCGCAGCTGCGTGGCCGTCAAGACGCTGCCTAAGGGCGTCCTCTGTGAGATCGAGGCCATCGCGGTGAAGTAGCTTCCGCCGGCCAGCTTCCCCCGCTCCTGTTTGAAAAGCGCTGTGCCATTGGCACAGCGCTTTTTTACAGTCCGGCGGACTCCTTCCGCACCAGCAGAATTCCCAGGGTGCCCGGGCCGCAGTGGGAGAAGATGGTGCAGCCGGCCTTGGTCTCGATGATCTCGCCGAACCGGCCGTCCTCCCGCAGGTATTCCCGGGCAATGGACGCCAAATGATCATCGGGGCAGGTATCCACCAGGAGCGCCCGGCTGAGATCCAGGTCCTCCCGGCCCTTCAGGCGGTCTTCCAGGTAGTCCGTAATCACCCGCTCCATGGAGCCCCGGTACTTCTTCACCACGCCCATCTGGCCATCGGCCACCTCAATGCAGGGGTGGAGCCGCAGGAGATTCGCCCCCAGAGCCGTCACGGCGGAACAGCGTCCGCCCTTTTTCATATAGTCCAGCCGGTCCAGCACGAAGCTCATCTCCAGCCGCGGCGTCATCGACGCCAGCAGAGCCAGGATCTCCTCCGAACCTTTGCCCGCCTCCGCCGCCTCGGCCGCCGCCAGCACCAGCATCCCGTGGCCCACCGAGAGATTTTCCGAGCTGAACACATAGACGTTGGGCAGCTCCTCCGCCGCCAGCTTGGCATTCTGGTGGCAGCAGGAGAACCCCGGCCCGATGTTGAGGTGAATCACCCCGTCGTACTGGGCGGAAAGGGCCCGGAACCGCTCCTCATAGTCGGCGATGTTGACGGCGTTGGTGGTGGTGATCTCCCCGCCGGCATCCACATGGGCGGCAATGTCCGCCGTGGTGATGTCCACCCCGTCGTGATACAGCTCCCCGCCCTTGACAACGCCCAGGGGGAACCGTTCAATTCCATACCACTCCAGCACCGCCCCGGGCAGGTCGCAGGTGCTGTCTGTGGTAATCTTAATCATAAGGCGTCTCCTCCACTGGAAAAAATCACGTCATTGTATAGTCACCGCAGTTGAAAAGAAGCAAATGCTTCTTTTCAACCCTGGGGCGCATAGGCGCCCCAGGGGCCGTGAAACGGCCTGACGGTGGACT